>CAZLUR010000028.1:0-24119 GCA_964562725.1 uncultured Desulfohalobiaceae bacterium
AGGACCCAGAGCTCCTGCGCAGTACACTGCAGGTTCCTTAATTGTTCTTCTGCATCAAAATCCCTGACCCCGGCTAACTCCAGATCAAGTTCTGGCACATTTTTCTTTAAATCCAATAATGATATTGTCTGCAGCTGATTTTCGTCCAGTTTGAGCACATCCACAAAGCGCTGTGAAAATTTCCTGAGATGCTCCATATCTGATTTGGGTTTGAGCAAAGGATTATCCAGAGCCACTATCCTGGGATAGTCGTCTTCCACCCGGTTCACCGCCCGGGTGCCCAGGCCGTAAACCAGCCTGAGCATGCCCGCTTTTTCGTCCATGCCTTTTTTCCAGGCAAAGGGATTGAGGGAAAGTCCCACTCCGGCAAATTCAGGAAAAAAATAGTTTTTGTGATAGGATCCAGAAACCCTTTGCACCAGCAGGGCCATCTGCTCATCCCTCTGATCAAGCCCCTGCTGTAGACGATAGGTCAGCGCGTCCTCATTCATGGTTGAGGCAAAAATCAACTTGACCGCCTCTTCGAAGTTTGCATACCTTTGTTCTGGAGAACCCTGGTTCACGCAGAAAAAACTTTCGTACTTCCCGGCAAATGCACTTCCAAAGGCATCCTCCAGCAAGCTGCTGGAACGAACAATTATCGGGGATTGTCCAAAATACTCCAGCATGAGCTGAAACTGCTCCCTGATTTCTTCTGGAAAATTGCCGCTGAGCATCTTCTCTTTGAGTTCTGCTGCCTTGGGGAAATAACCTGCCCTGGTCTTATGAGCCATAAACAGCTTCCACCAACCATTTTGCACAATATATGAATAAAAGACATCTGAACCTATATAAAATGAGTCATGATTTTCCAGTATAGTCCTGGTCTCAAAAGGCTGATCCAAGCTCAGGATCTTTCTGGCCAGCAGCATACCCAGAGCCTTGCCCCCTATATATCCTGTGCCGATCAAGCGTTGTTTAATTTGCAGAAAATCTTCCAGACTCAGGTAATTGCGAATCAAATCAATGACCCTTTTCTCCCTAGACAGCAAAAGGCGGCTTAGCTGTTGCACCATATCTTGTTTTTCTGCAATTGAGGCCTCGGACCTCCGCAAGTTTGCCGCTTCAATAAACAATCTATCCCAATAATCCAGGTGACGATGTGCTCCCACAACACTGCGGTCAAAAAAATGGGAGAACATCTCAGAGGCTTCAACAGAATCAATAACTGGCTCCAGCCGGTCTTTATTTTTTATATGCGGAAAAAACATGGTTGGGGAATATCGATGCTGGACCTTAATGGGATGGATGCAGATTTTTGTCTGGTAATTATAAACATCAATCAAAACCTGGGTGGTTTCTCTGATGCGGGCAATTGCTTTGAAGGAATGCCGGTTCCTTTGTATCCCAAAATATGCAATTGTATTTAATTCATACAGATAAGGACAGGTGATATAGAAAAAATCCCCGATCATCATGTCCGTAGCCCAGACATGCAAAAGATCAGAGAGCATATCAAAGACAAAAAAGACGTCCTTGCCTTCCTGACTGATTATGGAGTAGACTTCTGTGGAAAAGGTCTCAAAACCTCTTTCGGTTTTGAGCTTGTAAATGATTGTGTTGGCTTTGTTTTCCAGGATTGGAGTATGGCGGGCAAAACGTATATAGACTACCCTTTCTCCCCGAGCAATGGCCCTGTTTGCGAACATGCAGGCCAGCCTCTGGTAGTCTTCCAGTTTGTCCACCTGCCAGACAACATTATCCCCCCTGCGCAGTTTATCAATGATAAGATCCAGGCTCTCCCAGCCGGTGCTTACTTGAGCAAAATATGACATATAACCCCTTGAGAATGCTGCAGAAGCATTTAAACCAACCATGCAGGCTCATCATTTGCTGATGCAGGGCTTGACCAACATACAGTCTCCAATCTATATGACACACAAAAAAAACTTTTCCAGAGAATTGCTGCGCAAAGCCTTACACCTGTTGGCCCTGGTCATACCTTGGGGCATGCTGCAGGTTGCAAAGCCTTCTGCTCTGATTGTCCTTGGCGCTGTTGCTGCAGCTGCCCTGGCCCTGGACTTTTTGCGGTCCCGCTTTCAAGGTCTAGCAGTCTGGGTACACAGGCTGTTCGGGGCATTGTTGCGCCCTGAAGAGCGCTCCCTATCCACAGGCAGGCTGATAGTCAACGGTTCGACATGGACCCTGATCGCGGCCTTCTTGTTGCTGTTGATATTTCCGGCACGCATTGCATCCCTGGCCCTGGTCATCTCCCTTCTGGGGGATGCTGCCTCCGGCCTGGTCGGACAAAAGTACGGCAAGACCTCCTGGGGTATCAGCAATTGCACTTTAGAAGGATCTGCAGCATTCATGACCATTGCTTTAGTTATTGTTTGGCTCTTGCCTGGTATACAGCTCTGGATAGGCATAACAGGGGCCTTGTGTGCCTGTGCAGCAGAAATATTGCCAGGCCCGTTCAATGACAATCTGCGGGTTCCAGTAGTAGCGGCGAGCGTGATCTATATCCTGGAATACATGCTTGGCAATTAAATTGGATACTTGGGACGGATTCATCTTTGATCCTTTTTATAACGCCAAATTGCACTTTCAATGTGGGACCTTCTGGAAGCTTGGGGATTTTTTTCCTGCTCCAGCTGGATCAAACGCTGGGCTACATCCTCCCTGGTCAGACGGATAAGCTCTTTTTCAAGCTTATCTTCCCTGCCCTTTAAAAGCCTTTGCTTGCAGGCTGCCAACCAGCTGATCAGACCAGCTCTGGCCATATCTGCTCCTTTGCAAAAAAAAAACTAGGGGCCTAAATGTTCGATACGCTCCCAGCCTGAGAGGACAAAAGCCTGAATACTGCCGTCTGGCCGGATATAGCCCAAGAGATCTTTAATGCCCACAATATCCCAGATCCTGCGCTCCATAGCAGTCAATTCCCTGTAAGGCCTGGTCTCAGAGTCCTGAATCCAGCAAAGCCTGTCTCCACGAAAAAAAGTACAGGCAGCGTTTAAAAAATAAATATCAGGCCTGTAGGGTAAAATTCGGCCGGCCTGGACCTCTTCTATTTCCTGATAGTCCCTTTGATCCGCAGAATTTAAAGGATATTCCCAGCTCTGCTTGTTTTGAATGGACAAGAGGCGCAACCACTCATTGCTGCGCAGCTTGGGCCGAGACAGGTCAAAGGCCGAAATTGTCTCGCTTTGAGTTGCTGCTACAGATTCCCTGATCGGCAATTTAATGACTTTGCCCTTTCTGCCTGCCATGTTCTTATCCCTGGTTTCACAGATCTGCAGATCTGATGCAAAATATTTTGGATCAGATTTCAAGTCAGAATTATTTTTTCTCCATATCCCTGCACTACCTCTCCCAATAAAGCACAATTATCGCTCACCAAAGACTGCAGTTCTTGTAAGAGCCGCTTGGCCTGATCAGCCTGGACACTGATCAAAAGCCCACCAGAAGTTTGAGGATCAAAAAAAACATCCCGCAAAACAGGAGAGATATCTGCATCCATCTGCACAAGGCCTTTTCTGAATTCATAATTTTTGTAAGCACCAGCAGGCACTAGGCCCATGCCTGCGTATTCCAGGGTCTGCTCCAAAACAGGTACTTTTTCGCTCCAGATCCTGATCCCCATCCCAGATCCCTGGACCATCTCTGCTAGATGCCCCAAAAAACCGAATCCGGTAATATCTGTGCAGGCCCTGACTGGGTATTTGCGCATGATCTCAGCAGCAGTACGATTCAGTTCAGCCATGAGCCTGCTGATGTATTGTATGCTTTTGTCCTGAACCATCCCAGCCTTGATAGCAGTGTTCAAAATCCCGGTGCCCAATGGTTTGGTCAAAATGAGCATATCTCCTGGCTGCAGATTTTTCTTGGTCAAGACTGCAGCAGGATGCACAAAACCGGTCACAGACAGCCCGTATTTCAGTTCACTATCCTCTACGCTGTGCCCGCCGACCAGGATCACTTGCGCCTCCTGCATCTTATGCAGACCGCCTTTAAGCATCTCCCGCAACACAGTAATATCCATATCCTGGATTGGGAAACCCACCAAATTCATGGCTGTTTTAGGCACCCCGCCCATGGCATAAATGTCGCTTAGCGCATTTGCTACGGCTATTTGACCGAACCAGTAAGGGTCATCCACAATAGGGGTAAAAAAATCCACACTCTGGATCAAAGCCAGATCCGGTGAGACTTGATAGACCCCGGCGTCATCCGCCCGGTCCAAGCCCACAATCAAATTCTCGTCCGTGGGAAATTCCAATCCGCACAAAGCCCGGTCCAGGTCCCCTGGAGCCAGTTTCGAGGCTCAGCCTGCACCCTTCACTGTCTGAGTCAATCTTTTCTGCTGCGTATCTTGCACAGTAACAACCTCTTAATTGCTTAACAATCACAATAAACTCCAAACCAGCCCATCATTTTAATAATAAGTCTTAACAGCTATAAGCCAAGGGTCTTATTTAATCAACTTGGCCAATTTCTTGAATTCAGGAGTCCCGGCCTGTTGCAACCACTCAAAAATGACCATCTCGGTACAGACCGGCATTGCTCCAGCTGCAGCCATCCTGTCCAGAGCCAATCTGCAATGCTCTGGATTCCTGGAACCTGTAGCATCGGCTACAGCAAACACAGAATATGCCTTTTGCATCAGGCTCAGTGCAGTCTGCAGCACACAGATATGGGCTTCCATACCGGTTAAAAGAATTTGAGACCTGGCAATCTCTTGTATTTCGTGCATAAATTCGGCTGCAGCGCAACAATCAAAATGAGTCTTGGTTATTAACGGGGCAGTGGCGGACAGATTCCGGACATGCTCCACAGTCCTGCCCAGACCCTTAGGATATTGTTCAGTAAACAATACAGAGACTTGTAACTCTTGTGCCGCCTGCAGCAATATAGCGATATTTTTTTCAATCTCCTTTTTGCCAGAGATCTCCGGGGCCATTTTCTCCTGCACGTCCACGACCACCAAACAGGACTTCTCAGCATGCATAAGCATAATTCACTCCTTTATTTTGCGGACTTTACTGGCCCTGGATCCGGAATTATATTAGAAAACAGATCCAAGCTCCAGCAGGCTGTGTGCACAACAATCCTTCTTTCTGCATGGCCTCTAAACATGGCCTGCCAAGCAAAAATACGCAAGATATCATGCAAGATCTAAATTATCTGCTGGGCCAGTTTGCCCGGAATAGGACATCATGCAATATATTGCTGGAATAGTTCTGGCTGCTGGCACATCCTCCAGGATGGGCCAAAGCAAATTACTCCTGCCTTGGGGGAACACAACTGTCCTGGGGCAAGTCCTGAACCAGGCCAGAAGCTCGTATCTGGAGGACTTGACCCTGGTTCTGGGACATGAAGCAAAACAGATCTCCCAAAAAATCGACCTTCAAGGAATCCAGGTTGTTGTCAATCCTTATTATGCCCAGGGACAAAGCACATCTCTGCAAGCAGGGTTGGACCACCTGCCCCAAAAAATCCAGGCGGTCATGTTTCTCCTGGGGGATCAGCCGCTGGTCTCCAGCCAGGTGATCAATACTATTATCCTGGCATATCAACGAGTAAGAGCAGGGTTGATCCTCCCTGTCTTTGAGGGTCAACGCGGCAATCCTGTGCTCATCCAGCGCTCTTTGTTTCCAGCACTGAGCAAAATCAAGGGTGATACCGGGGCCAGGGTCCTGTTTGAGGACTATGCTGACTCTATACACGAAATTCCAGTGTCCGAGGCAGGGGTTTGCCTGGACATGGACACCTGGAGGGAATATGAGCAGCTGCTCAGGCATAGCCGGAAATAGCCAGTAAACATTGATGGTTGCAACATTGTGAACTCATGTTGCCTGCTGCGCCGGATAGCCTTTATCTCATCTTGCAGAACTGAAATTCAGATTTTCATTTCAGGGGTAGCTCCTGGTTCAACTCCAGGATGCGGCGTTCTTCCAATTGGTTTATCTCATTCAAATAACTGGCCAGTATAGGCTGCAACCCTGGAATATATAATCTATGCAGGCTGAAGCTGGGCGCCAGCTTGAATCCCCTGTGCAGCTTGTGTTCTCCCCCCATACCAGGGTCATAGCGCTGCACTCGGTTGGCAATGGCCCAACGAATCGGCTCATAATAGCAAAGATTGAAATGAAGATAAGGCACGCCTTCTGTACCCCCCCAGTATCTGCCGTAAAGCTCATGATTCTTGAAAACCAGCATGGACATGCCCAAGGGCTGATCCAAATTTTCTTTATAAGCAACCAAAAGCAGCAGACGGTGTAGAAAACAGTGCCTAAGGCCCAGAAAAAAATCCTGGGTCAAGTATTTACAGCTCCAGGGAAAGTATCTTTGGTTGGTGTGCACATAGAATCTATACATCCACAATAGATGGCTTTCCTGGATGTCATTGCCGCTTAGGGCTTCAACCTTAATTCCTTGACTGGCAAGGCTTTTGCGTTCTTTTTTGATGTTTTTGCGCCGATTGGACCTAAAGCAGCTCAAAAAATCTTCAAAATCCTGATAGCCTTGATTCTCCCAGATAAAACCAGGATGAATCCAGGGGCTAAAACCTAGCTCCTGCAGAGTCCTGGCCCAATTTGGATCCAGAAAATGATAATGGCAGCCGGAAAGGGAATTTTGCAGGCAAAATCCTTCTATTTCTTCCTGCATAAGCCTGATCAAACAGGTCTGTTCTTGTTTTGCACTGAGCAAAAACCGGTAGGCACTAATCGGGGTCAAAGGGCTCATGCCCACAAGTTTGGGATAATACGCCACATTTAGTTTGGCTGCCAGCTGAGCCCAGAGCTGATCGAAAACAAATTCCCCCTCACTATGCCCTTTGATGTACAACGGTGCTGCAGCCACCAGCCTGTTTGCTTGCCAAACAGTCAAATGCTGTGCTTGCCAGCCTGTCTCTTGAGCCACAGATCCGGATTCCTCCAGGAGCTGCAACCAGGCCCATTCCAAAAAAGGGCTCTGATCTTGGGCCAAAGCATCCCAGTCAGCGCTGTTGATCTGGGATATGGCCTGATGCCAGAGAAAGGTATATCCCTGGCCTGCTGGTCTTTGCCTGTGCACCATGTGTCCAGCATAACCTTTGAGATCATCCTTTGCAAAATCAAAATTACCAGAGTACCAAGCCAGCCTGCCTACCACATAAGGCCTTCCGGGAAGAGAGCCATTCTTTCCTCGTATGTCTAGACTTGGCTCTCTCCGTCACCCCGGCGTAGGCCGGGGTCCAGTCTTTCTTCTTGAGCCCTGGATTCCGGCTTTCGCCGGAATGACGGAGGGGAGGCACTCAAAGTTTCATAATAGATCAAGCTGGCGATCTTCCGCCAGCGGCGGCGCTGACCTGGAAACAATTTTTTTGGAGAACATTGCATTTTTAAAAACTACCGGTTTCTGGACCTGCGAAAAACCAAAATTTCGGTAAACCAGGGCTCTAGATGTTTAAGCGACTTAAAATGAGTTGCAAAAAATAATGCAGCATATTAAAAGATCAACCTTGAACTTTTTTTGACAACGCCAAAGGAATAATTCTACCCTCCCGCCCTTTAACCGGTTGAGCTGAAAATATCATGCTAAATAATTTAAAAAGTTCTAAAGACTACCTGCAGGCCTTGGACAAAGTCTGTCAGATGACCTGAAGGCAAACACCATGAACATCTGAAAAATTGTGGAGGGCAAATGCTGGACATCAAAGATGCAGTGGCGGTGATCACCGGCGGTGCCAGCGGAATTGGCGCAGCCTGCGCCAGATACTGGTCTGAACGAGGCGGCAAGCTGGTCTTGGCTGATCTGGATGCAGATGGACTGCAAAAAATACAAACAGAGCTTCAGGCTCAGGGAGCAGAGGTCAAAACCTTTGTCTGCAATGTGACCAGGGAAGAAGATAATGAAAAACTGGCCAAATTGGCCATAAACAGCTTTGGCCGGATCAATCTGGTCTTGCCCTGTGCTGGCATTATAAAAGACGGCCTATTGCTATCAGTGGATAAAGACACCAAAAAAGTGAAGAAAAAGATGGCCCTGGAGGACTTCCAGAAGGTGCTGGATATCAACCTGACCGGGGTCTTTCTCACGGTACGCGAATGTGCAGAACAAATGGTCAATACTGGATCCAGAGGTCTAATCTGCCTAATCTCCTCCACAGCCGCTCTGGGCACAGCAGGCCAGACCAACTACTCCAGCACTAAGGCAGCCATGTCTGTCATCCCTAAGGTGCTTTCTGCGGAATTTTTTCGCAGAGGGCTGGCGGACATAATCCGCTGCGCAGCTGTTGCCCCAGGCTATGTGGCTACAGAGATGGTCAAGAACATGAATCAAAAGGCCTTGGAAAAGATTCTGGAAAATGTGCCCATCCAGCGCTTGGTAGAGCCGGCAGAGGTGGCATCCTTGGTGGGCGAGCTGTACCGCAATGAAGCCCTGGCCGGAGAGGTGTACTTTATCCATGGTGGTCTGCGCTTAGGATCTCGGGGGTAACAACGAAAAAAATTGATGGTTGTGTCCTGTTGGCTGCAGGGACATAATAACATTTGATATATCAAACTATATAAGTGCAGTCTATAAGGGCTATTGAACTCAAAGGGGCCCTGCATAAATACTGGTTGCTCACAGCCAGGGATAGGCCTGATCTTTCCCAGCCAGTTTACCTTTGATCAACCACCCTTTTGGCCTTGAATTCAGTACGTTCGAAAGTATTAGGGGCTACAATCTCGATTTTGGCCCGCAGTCCTTTGGCTTGCATGGTTTGGCCAATTTCAGTCTGTAACTGAGGCAAGCGGGAAGAATCTGTGTGAGATGCGTGCTCCACTTGGATAATCAGCTCATCCATGGCCTGCTCTCTTAGCACCACGATTCTATATTCATCTCCTAATTCTGGGAAGCTTCGAAGGCAATCCTCTATGGCGCTGGGATAGACATTCTCGCCTCTGATAACCAGCATGTCGTCTGTGCGGCCGTATATGCCCCAGGGCAAACGCGGATAAGTACGGCCACACGGGCAAGGCTCATTCGTCCACTGGGCCAGATCACCGGCCCAAAACCGGATCATGGGCTGGGAATTTCGCTCCAAGTGCGTATAAACAATGGCCCCTTCCTGACCGTAGGGCACAGGTTTCAAGGTGTTGGGATTCACAAGTTCGGCATAGACTATGTCTTGCCAGAGATGCATACCTGTTCGATACGCGCATTCGCTGTTAGTCATCCAGGGACTCATCTCCCCTGTGGAGCCGGAGTCTACACAAATCCCCCCGTAAACATCTTCGATGCGCGCTTTGGTGGAGGGCACTCCAGCACCAGGTTCACCAGAGAAAAACAATATTTTAAAATTAAAATCCTTCTTGGGCTCCAAGCCCCTGTTCTTAGCCTTTTCAGCCAGGTAAAGGGCATAGGAAGGAGTGCCATAAAAAACTGTGGGCTGAGTCTCCAGGATCCAGTCCAGTGCCCGATCTGACTGTCCGGACACTCCAGCTCCAAAAGGAAAGGCTGCAGCGCCCAAACGCTCCGTACCGGCCAACGCCCCCCAACTCCCCCAATACAAACTAAAAAAAGACGCAATAAAAACAATATCTTTTTGCCGTACACCAAAGCTCCACATGATTCTGGCATGGGCCTCGGAGATTCGCTGCATGTCAGGCTTGCTGATACCAAAAGCAGTGGGCCGACCAGTAGTACCTGATGTACCGTGAATCCTGGCTAATGCATGATCTCCAACGCACAGGTAAGTCCCGAAAGGCGGGTTTTTCAACTGCTCCTGGCGCAGATCCTGCTTAGTAACAAAGGGCAACTGCTGAAAATCTTGCAAAGAAGCAATGTCGCTGGGTTTTATTCCGGCTGCATCCCATTTTTCCTTGTAGAACTTGGAATTTTGATACACATAATGCAATTGAGCCTGCAGCTTGGGCCAAATGACGTGTTCTTCCCTTTGCCCAGGCTCCATAGTTTCCAGTTCCTTATCCCAGTACTGAGCATTTTTCTGGGGTACATAATCCCTATTATATTGCGGCGGCCATATAGAACTCATATATTGATATCCTCCTAAATAATTATTCCTTAGAAATCATAATCCATAATTCATGAACTATTTCCCAAGCTTCGCCCGACAAAGAGCTTGTATTTTTGAAACAATCTCGTCTCTGGTGGCACCAGGATTGAACACACCATCAAATCCCGCTTTTAACAGCCTGTTTTCGTCCTGGGGAGGGAAAACCCCGCCAATAACAAATACTACATCCTGATCTATGCCCTTATTCCTAGCTTCTTCAATCAAGGGCACCCCCAAAGTAATCTGAGCTCCTCCTAATGAGCTGACCCCGACTACGTCCACAGCTTCCTCCAGTGCAGTATTGATAATCTGCCCTGGCAGCGCATTGCCGATATAAACGACCTCCATCCCTGCATTTCGCAAGATCTTGGCCACTGTGATAACACCTCTATTGTGAACATCTACCCCTAATTTTCCAAGTAACACCCTAATTTTTGTGGACATAGCTTGCTCCATACCCTAACTTGCAATTGATTATAATGTTTATCTTTCCAGCTCAGCAATCACAAGTGATATGCCGGACTCCAGAGGCCAAAAGCCTCTTTAAAGACATGAAAAAATTCCCCTTCAGTGCATCTGGCCCGCGCACACTGTATACAATAGGGCAGAATGTTTTCCCGGCTTTTGCAGGCTGCGTGCAGTTGTTGCAAAGAATCCTGCACATGAGCATTGTTTCTATTTTCCTTAATTTTGGCCAATTTATCTTTCTGAATCTGCTCCACCCCTTCGGGATAACTAAATACATTAACAGCTGGAGGTTCTATAGATGACTTGTAGGCATTCAAGGCCACTATTTTGATCTCGCCTTGCTCAATATCTTCATGCTGCTCAACAAAATATTCCACAATATCTTGATGCAAACTGCCATCTTCAACAGATTTTACATATCCGCCATTTTGTTCAATTTGGTCCAACTCATTGAGAATCCTCTCTTCCATCTCAGAAGTTAAGGCTTCCATATAAAATGATCCTCCCAAGGGATCTACGACGTCTGTAATGCCTGTTTCTTCTTGGATAATCTGCTGAGTGCGCAAGGATAAAAGCGCAGCTTCTTCTGTTGGTACAGAATACGCCTCATCATAGGAATCGACATGTAGAGATTGCGCCCCGCCCAAAATCGCCGCTAAAGCGTGGAAAGAAGAACGAATCACATTGTTCAAAGGTTCTTGTTGGAACAAGGCCACTCCAGAGGTCTGCACATGGCAACGCATCCACATGGAACGTTGGTTTTCGGCCCCGAATTTATATTTGACAATTTTATGCCACAGTCTACGCACGGCGCGCAGTCTCGCAGCTTCTTCAAAAAAGTCGTTGGCCACAGACCAAAAGAAAGTAATCCTGGGCGCGACCTCGTCCACAGCAAATCCCCTTCTGACCTGCTCTTCAAGGGTCTCAATGCCATTGGCCAGGGCTACTGCCATTTCAGTGACTGCAGAAGTGCCGAACTCCCGTAAATTATAGCCATTCAGTGTCATATAGTTCCATCTGGGCACATTACGTCTGATGAATTCAATGTTATCATTCTGAATACGGAAGGTGGCCCGGGGTGGTATATATTCAGCCGAGCTGCGAATCAAGGCTTCCAGAGTGGTATCATTTTGCACACTGCCTTGAAGCTTATCCCAAGAAATCCCTCTTTCCTCAGCCATAACCAAAAACATGGGAAACAAAATAGCTGTATTGGAGGGATAATGACTGACTATGGACACACCTATTTTCTCCAGAGGAATATCCTGAAAAAGGATGTGCATATCTTCCACCGAATCCACACATACCCCGGACATGCCCACTTGTCCAAAGGACATGGGATCGTCAGAATCATACATCTGAATCGTGGGCAAATCGAAGAGCACATTCAAGCCAGTCATGCCGTGCTCCAGCAAAAATTTCATTCTATTGTTGGTATGCTCCGGAGAACCGAAACCTGTCAATTGACGCATGGTGAATTTGCGCCCTCTGTACATATTGGGATGAATGCCCCTGGTATAGGGCTCCTCTCCAGGCATTCCCAAATCACAGGCATAATTCAAATCCGGGCAGGACAACGGAGTATAGACTAATTCTCGCGGGGTGTCAGAGCCAAGTACAGTCTTTGGAGACTTACGCCAGTTCTGCCGGTCATGATCCTGCAGGCACCGCTGGGTCCAGTTTTCCATGCCTTTTTTGAGTTCCTCTAAGGCCTGAGAATTATATAAAAAGGTTGTTTTTTGTCTGTCTTCAGATTGAGCCTCCAAGATCTGCTTGGTGGTCTTCTGCTCTGCAGCCATAACTTGCTCTCCTGTGTTGGCTCCTTTCTGGAGCATATTTAAAGACTTATTTGCGCTGAATCAAATCTCCAGCAGGCCATGTTTTTGGTTTCCCGTAGATAAACAAAATTGAAAATTTTGGCAACATCCTTCTGACTTCCAAATTGAAATCACCTCCGCCAAAAGTATAGGCCGGGAGAATGTCATGAGCAAACAGGCAGGCATGCCAATGAACTTGCTGCTCTCCTGGAGCAGGTGGAGCCTGAAACTGAAAAAAAATACCCTGGTTTTTTACTGGAAATTTTTCAGCCAAAATGATATGTATATACATATAAGGATGATTTGCAAACAGAATGCGACCTGCAAGCGGTCCAAGCCAAACAAGGAGAATAGTATGCTGCCTAAAATTGAAAAGATACTCTACACCACCACCTTAAGCCCCAAGGCGCCTTACATTTTCAGTTATGCCGTCAGCCAGGCCCAGCATTACCAGGCCCAGATATACCTCCTGCACGTCCTGGAGCCATTAAGCAGCTTTGCTCAGAATATAATGGACCAGTACATATCAAAAGAACAAAAAGGAAAGCTGGAAAAGGATAGCCTGGAATGGTTACAGGATAAGATAAAAAGCCGTATCCAGAATTTTTGTGAAAAAGAGACCTGCAATCTGGAATTCAAGGATCCAGTACAGGACATCATGGTTTTGCACGGCCAGCCAGCTGAGACCATTATCGAGACAGCCAAGAGCATAAATGCAAACCTGATTGTCATGGGCACCCACAGAAAGACCTTTTTTAGCCCTGGACTCCTGGGCAGTACTACGCAAAAGGTGATCCACAGCTCCCAGGTCCCTGTGCTTTGCGTCAACACCCCTAAAGAGTTCTATGATGATCTGGATCACCCTGTTTATTAGGCATTGCCTTATTTGCACACATATAGGCCAGAGCAAGCATTGATCTGTCAGCAATCATCGGGTTTCATGTTCATCGCTTCATCAGGCTGAAAGACGCGCAAAAAAATTTTGGGCTGCTTGCTCATGACCTAGGCCTATGTCTAAGTGGCTTATGTTTCTCTGACTGCTAACATATTCTCTGCAAATGGGGCCGCATGCGAAAAACCAGACTGCACAATTTGTTCAATCCAGAAAATATTGCTGTTGTAGGAGCTTCGGCCCAGCCGGGTAAAATAGGCTACAGTGTCCTGGAAAATCTAATCCAGGCTGGGTATAAAGGACAGATATATCCAGTCAACCCCAAAACTGAGTACATCCTGGGCCTGAGAGTAACCAAAAACATAAAGGACTTACCCCAGGGCCTGGACCTGGCTGTAATCACTATTCCCAGGGACGGGGTGCTGTCCAGCCTGCAGGCGCTTGCTCAACGTAAGCTAAAATCCGTGATCATTATCAGTGCAGGATTCAAAGAAACTGGCACACAGGGCTTTTATCTGGAGCAGGAAATCATGGCTCTGGCGCAACAGCATGATATCGCCCTGCTTGGGCCAAATTGCTTGGGCATGATCAACACCCATTTTCAAGTCAATGCCACTTTTGCTTCAGGCGCTCCGCCTGTGGGCAACATTGCTTTTTTCTCCCAATCCGGAGCCCTTTGCCAGGCCATTCTGGACTGGTCTCAGGGGGAAAATATCGGCTTTTCCAAATTCATCAGCCTGGGCAACAAGGCAGTCCTGAATGAAGCCCATATGTTGGACTATCTGGGCCAGGACCCAGAAACAGATGTGATCCTGGGCTATATAGAAAATGTTAGCAATGGCCTGGAGTTTATGCGCCAGGCCAGAGTTGTTACCAGCTCCAAACCTCTACTAATGATCAAGTCCGGAACTTCTGCTGCCGGAGCAAAAGCTGCTTCTTCCCATACCGGAGCCATAGCAGGTGCTGATCAGGCCTACGAGGCAGCGTTTGAACAAAGCGGAATTATCCGGGTCAGGGATGTGCAAACCCTGTTCTCAATGGCCCAGGCCTTTTCTTCCCAGCCATTGCCCCAGGGTCCCAACCTGGCAATTTTGACCAACTCAGGCGGGCCAGGGATAATGGCTGCAGACGCCTGTGAAAATTCTAATCTGAATATTGCCAAACTAAATGCTGCCACGATAGAAGCTATGCAGGCTTTCCTGCCTGCTTACGCCTCCTTGCACAACCCAGTAGACATCATCGGCGACGCCACAGCTAAGCGCTATCAAGACACCTTGCAGATACTGGCCCAAGATCCCAACGTGGACGCTGTTCTGGTCTTGCTTACACCTACAGCCAACATAGTCCAGGAGATTGAAGAGGCTGCCCAAGGCATCATAACTGTGGCCAGGAAGTTTTCTAAGCCTATATTCGCCTGTTTTATGGGCAAGAAAGCTGTTGTGCCTGGACAAAAAATGCTGCAGCAAAACCAGATACCTTGCTATAATTTCCCAGAACCCGCCATACAGAGCCTGCAAAGCATGTTTAGATACAGACAGTGGCAACAGAAAAAACTGCTGCCAGAGGAAAAAATTATAGTTGATAACGCTAAGGCTGCAGGAGAACTGCAGAGAATAAAAACTTCTAAAACCAGCAGGCCTTTGGAGATAGTTGAATTTCAGTCCCAGAAATTACTGCGCGCATTTGCCCTGCCAGTACCCAGGACAGAACTGGCTGCTACCAGCAGTGAAGCCCTGGATAAAGCCTCAAACATAGGCTACCCTTTGGTGCTGAAAATTGCCTCTGAGGATATCTCCCATAAAAGCGATGTAGGTGGAGTTGTTGTGGGTATAAACAATGCAGAAGAACTGCAGAAGGCCTTTACAGATCTAACCTGCAGGGCCATGAAACTGCAACCAGAAGCTTATATTCGAGGCTGCCTGCTGCAGGAAATGGCCCCTAAAGGGGCCAGAGAAATTATTGTGGGCTTCAAGCGGGACAATCAGTTCGGCCCTTTACTTATGTTCGGCCTTGGTGGTATTTATGTCGAAGTCTTAAAAGATATAGCTTTCAAACTGGCTCCGCTGACCAGGGAAGATGCCCAGGCAATGATCCGCAGTATAAGATCCTATATGCTGCTCAAAGGAATCCGCGGAGAAACTGCTGTAGATATTCGTGCAATTGAAGACATAATCCTAAAAATGTCCATGCTTGCCATGGAATTCCCGGAAATACTGGAGGCGGAATTTAATCCAGTACTGGTCCACCCCAAAGGGGCTTTGGTTGCTGATGCACGCATGCTCCTGGATGAAAATCAATTTTGAAAATAATTAATCATCATACAACCCAGACGCTTTGTTTGCTTTTGCAAGCCCAGAAGCATCAGCCTAAAATAGTGCTGTTTATGGCCTGTCTTTAAAGGAGGAAAATTATGCCAGGACTGTATATAGGATCAACTTCTGGTTTTGCAGGCAAAAACCTGTTAGCCATGTCCATTGCTCTCAAATTCCAGCATGAGGGCTACAAGGTGGGCTATATGAAGCCCGTGGGCACCCTGCCCAGTCAAACTGAAAGGACCATAGGTGATGAAGATGCTTTGTTTGTCCAGGAAATTCTAGGTCTCAGGGACGATCTGGAACTAGTGACTCCGGTGCTTCTGACCCATGATTTACAGATGAAGCTTTTTTCTGAGGGCTGCCCTGATTTGATGGGCAAAGTCAAAAAGGCCTATGACAGCCTGAGCCAGGACAAGGATCTCATGCTGATCTGCGGTTCAGGAAGCTATCTCCATGCTGGCAAATACTGTAACTTGTCCGGCATAGATGTATCTCAGACACTAGGAGCTCAAGTCCTGCTCTTGGACAGATTTTTCAAGGAATTCTATTATGATTACCTGATTAGTGCTAAAGAGGTGCTGGGGCAGGACTTAATCGGGGTGGTCTTTAACTCTGTACCTGAATCCAGGCTGCAAATGGTGGAACAGATGCTGATCCCTATGCTGGCCAGAAGGGATATCAAGGTTCTGGGCGCCATTCCCCAGGACACTTTGCTCAATGCCATCCGGATCGCTGATCTTGCCAATCGCCTGGGAGGCAAAATAATCTCTGTACCAGTCAACCCCAATATGGTAGTAGAAAATTTCTTAATAGGCACCATGCAGGTTGAGAACTTCATGACCCATTTCAGGAAAAAGAAGAACGCCGCAGTCATAGTAGGTGGCGACCGTTCAGACCTGCAGTTGGTGGCCCTGGAAGGCAAATGCCCATGCCTGATTCTGACTGGTAATCTCTATCCCAACGATATTATCCTGACCAGGTCTGAAGTGCTGGAAGTTCCCATCATAGTAGTCAGGGAAGATACATATACTGTGGCCAAAAAAATGGAGAATATTTTGGAGAGCATCAAATTGAGGGATAAAGTAAAGGTGGATCATGGCGCCAAGCTGCTGAAATCCATCCTGGACTGGCAGAGCATCAAACAGGGTCTGGGACTGCAATAACAGCCAATTTTGCTTTAAATCTGGCTCATGCTCGTTTTGAGCCCTGGGCAAAAGCCCCGGACCTGATTTAGCCTGCAGCTTTAAATGTCCAACATTAATCCCACTGGGCAGTGATCAGAACCATATACTTCCGGTTCTATCCAGGCTTGATACACATGAGGCCTTAACTCCTCGGATACAAAGAAATAATCTATACGCCAGCCCGCATTTCTGGCCCGGGCGCCAAACCTGTATGTCCACCAGGTATAATGCCCAGGCTCATTGCTGAACAACCTAAATGTGTCCAGGTAGCCGCAGGAAATAAACTTGTCCAGCCAGGCCCTTTCCTGGGGCAAAAACCCTGAGCGGTCCGAATTGGCCTGAGGATTTTTCAAATCAATCTCTTTATGCGCAGTATTGAAATCCCCACAGACCACAATGGGCTTTATTTTGCGCAGCCTTTGCACGTAATCCAGAAAACAATCATAATAATCCATTTTAAAATCCAATCTTTCCTGGCTCATCTGACCGTTGGGAAAGTAGACATTGAGTAGATAAATTTTTTCATACTCCAGCAGGATCAGTCGACCTTCAGCATTGAAGCGTTCCTCGGGCAGTCCGAAGCTGTAGTCTAGGGGAGGTGTCTGATAAAAGACAGCTACTCCGGAATAGCCTTTTTTAATCCGGGCTGGATTCCATATATGTTCATAACCCGGGATCTTTTTCTCTCTGGGCTGCAATTGATCAGGCCTGGTTTTGATCTCTTGCAGACATATTACATCCCCGGCGCAAGAACTGGCCCAGTCCATAAAGCCTTTTTTGACTACCGCTCGAAAACCATTTACATTCCAGGAATAAAACTTAAACACTCAAAATGACCCCTTTATTTTATCTAAACAACCTGATCTTTTTCAACTTTCCGGGCCTGGCTCGAGTACGATGCGTATTTACCACTCGCAGGGGTGGTTGCAGTCCATCTGAATTTGCCAGCAACAATCTATCTTTTGCTGTTGGTGACCAGCCAAAAAACGTGCGCAGCAACAGAGACCGCCTGCAGGCCAAACTGCAGTTCGATTCATTGCAGGAACTGGAACAGATACATTCCACCCAAATGATATTTTGTAGCAAGGCTGAAAAGATATCCCGGCAGCCCCTAAAAGGGGACGCACTGGCCACTGACAAAACAAAAAAAGCATTAATGATCAAGACAGCAGATTGTCAGCCCCTTTTGCTGACAGACTGCTCTGGCCAGTATATAGCAGCCCTGCATGTAGGTTGGCGGGCTAACCAGGCAGGTGCCCCTGGCCTCTGGGTTAATGAATTCTGTAACTATTTCCGGGTGCAAGCCAATGATCTCCTTGCGATTAGAGGCCCCAGCCTAAGCCCGGACAACAGCGAATTCATAAATTTTAAGCAGGAATGGGGCCTGGATTTTTTGCCTTATTTCAATCAGCAGAGCATGACTATGGACTTATGGCGCCTGAGCAGGGATCAGCTCCTGCAAGCAGGTGTGCTGCAGGAAAATATATTTGCCCTGGACCTGTGCACTTTTGAGTTGGACCAGATGCTTTTCTCCCATCGCAGGCAGGGCAAATGCGGCAGACAAGCAGCCCTAATCTGGATAGAATAGTTCCCGGCTTTGGCCTATCTCGTCAATCGTTCCCGTTCCCAGCTCTGCCGCACCAAATCTGGATCCTATTTATAGCTGCGAAAATCCAATTTGTAAAACAATGTCTTTGACCTGGAGCAAGGCAGTCAACCAAGCAGGTCCAGCCTGCAGGACCAAACCTCATAATAAAGGACCATGAACATGAAATACGACTATACCCTTTATCTGGTCACGGACAGAGCCCTGTCCCTGGGCAGGGATTTGCTGGAAATCATCGGTGCTGCCGTCTCCGGCGGGGTTACAGCCGTGCAGTTGAGGGAAAAGGATTGCCAAACCAGGGAATTTGTAGCACTGGCCCGCAGGGTTCAGGAATACCTGTCCCCTAAAAACATTCCACTTTTTATCAATGACCGGCTGGATGTAGCTTTAGTTGTTGGAGCCCAGGGTCTGCATGTAGGGCAGGAAGACATGCATGTCCGGGATGTAAGAAACTTGAGCGGGAATAAACTTGCCCTGGGCCTTTCGGTAAACACCATTCAGCACTGCCTGGAGGCTGAACAGCTGGAGGTTGACTATCTCGGCGTCGGACCAATTTTCAGCACCCAAACCAAAAAGGATACCAAACAAGAACTGGGGCTGGAAGGCCTGCACAGGATCCGCAACTGCACCAGCATACCCATAGTAGCTATTGGCGGCATAAACAACACAAACGCCTCAGATATCATCCAGACAGGAGTAGATGGCATTGCTGTGGTCTCAGCCATCTGTTCAGCAAAATTCCCTGAACAAAGCGCAAAGGACCTGCTCAAAAAAATTCTAGCAGTTCGAGCTGGAAAAAATACATGAAAAACCGGTTTTGTATTGACACTCAAAAAAGAGAAGGCTAAGTTTTGTGAAAAATTTCTCAATAGAGGAGGCAAGCATGAACATACTCATTTTCGGACCCAACGGCAGCGGCAAAGGCACCCAGGGCTCTCTGGTCAAAGACAAGTATCAAGTTGAGCACATTGAATCCGGTGCTATTTTCAGGGAACATATCAAGCAAGGCACTGATCTGGGCCAAAAAGCCAAGAACTATATCGATCAGGGAGAGCTAGTTCCTGATGAAGTGACCATTCCCATGGTTTTGGAGACCTTGAAGGACAAGGGGCAAAAAGGCTGGCTCCTGGATGGATTTCCCAGGAATCTGACCCAGGCCAAGAAGCTCTGGGATGCTCTGCGGGAAGAGGGCCTAAGCCTGGACTATGTGATAGAGATCACCCTGGACCGCCAGGTGGCCAAGAACAGGATTATGGGCCGCAGGCTCTGTGTAAATGACCCCAACCACCCCAACAACATCTATATTGAGGCCATCAAGCCTGATGGGGACAAGTGCAGAATCTGCGGCGGAGAACTCAAAACCAGATCTGATGATCAGGACGAAGATGCCATAGACAAACGCCATGACATCTACTACGACACCAATGCTGGGACGCTGGCTGCAGCCTATTTTTTCAAGGACCTGGCCCGACAAGGCCAGACCAGATACATTGAGCTGGACGGAGCAGGAGATATCCAAAGCATCAAGAACACCCTCTGGGAGCAGCTGGATTAAGTCCTGGCCAGAGGGAATTAAATCCAGTGGGAGTCCGGAGCTAGAGGAGGCATTTATTGCTTGGTTTCTGCACTAAGGTGATCCAGCACAGCCTCTTTTTCATCCTGGTTTAACCGGGCTCCCATTCTGACCATCCTCTGCAGAGTGGATTGCCATTGCTCCCTGGGTTTTTCAGCAGCCTGGATCCGTTGTACACTGTGACACTGATCCGCGCACCTCAACTGCACCAGCTGCTGACCATCAAGCTCAGAGGCGCCTGCAAACCCGAAAGCCAAAGCCACTAAAACACTGATTAAAAAAGCTGTACATGCACCGAATTTCTGCATATTCTCCCCGCTTATTCAGTTTAATTACAGTGCTCAAGCCTTAAATGCAATTGCCAGCCCCCTGATTTAACCGAAGTAGCCTATTAGTTTTAGCCTTGAATGGCAAATTTCTGCCTCAAAATTATTCTCCAGGCAGTTTTAGCTGTGAACATAACTACAATCACCCGGGACAATTTGCAAAAAAGCCTCCAGGATTTTCCCAAAGGCTTTGTATACAAAGGATATATATAGGTCAGCTATCAGGCAGTACGTTCCAGATTGCCCACTGTTTTGTTCAGCCTGGAGATCCTTCTGGAAGCGTTCCTCCAGTGGATCACCCTTTTAGCGGCAGCTTTGTCCAGTACAGAATTTGCCTTTTGCAAAGCCTGGGCTGCCTGTTCCTTGTCTCCGGCCCGCACGGCCTGATTCACGGCCTTGACCGCATTTTTGACATGGCTCTTGACCACTCTGTTCCTGGCCCTAGCCTTGAGACTTTGCCGGTGTCTTTTTAGAGACTGTTTGATGTTTGCCAATGCAACCTCCTGCAAGAATATGCTTGATTTTATGGTTAATTTACAATTCCAGGCCTTATAAACTGCAATACCTGAACATGTCAAGGATTCCAGAATCTCAATTCAGACCGGGATATAGTTGCTGTACTAAATCTGCAAAGCGCTGAATTCTGCTAGAGGTGATAATCTGTGCAACAGGGCCTGCAAAAGATTCATGCGGTTTGCTCTAAGCTGCTGATCATCGCAGTTGACCATGACCTGATCAAAGAACTTGTCCACCAAAGGCCTTAGCCGGCCTAGCTCCTGCAGCAGTTGGTCAAACTCTTCCTGTGCAAAAAGCTGGGCCCACCTGGAAGAACTGTCTTGCAGGTACGCAGCCAATTCTTTTTCTGCAGGCTCTGCCAAGATTGCGGAGCGATATTCTCCGTTCAGGCTCTGACCTGCCCTGGCCCCTTGTTTGCGCAGGATATTGTCCACCCGCTTAAAGGTTAGCACAGCAGCCTCGAAATCCTGCTCTTGACTAAAACGCTGCAAGGCCTGCAACCTTTTATCCAGGGCACAGATATCGTCAAATCCCGCCCCTAATGCAGCATCAATTATCCTTGTAGAATAGCTGCCGGCATAAAAGGCTCTGATCCTGTGCCCAAAAAAATCCAACAACAGGGATAGGCACTTTTCAGGTCCAATGCTCCACTGCACCTGGCTATAATATCCTTGCGCAGCACTAAGCATCTGACTCAATGAGAACCTGAACCCCATGGCCAGCACGATGCGTACTATACCTAAGGCCTGCCTGCGCAAAGCATAAGGATCTTGGGCGCCTGTAGGCAGCATATCCAGCCCGAAGCAGCCTGTCAAAGTATCCGCCTTGTCCACTATTGAAAGCAATGCTCCGGTTCTGGTGGCAGGTAGAGGGCTGTCCTGACCTGCAGGCAGGTACTGTTCTAATATGGCCCGGGCCACTGTTTCTGTTTCACCTTTTTGCCTGGCGTAAATGCTACCCATAATACCTTGCAGATCAGAAAATTCACCTACCATCTCCGAGACCAGATCTGTCTTGGCTATCTCAGCTGCCCTGACCAGTTCTTGTTCCAAATCCGGAGCCAGAATATGGCTGAGATAACGGCTTAGATCCTGCATTCTCCTGGCCTTGTCCCCCATGCTGCCCAAAGGGCCAATAAAAACAACCTTATCCAGTTTATCCTGCCACAGCTGTAAATCTGTCCTGCTGTCCACTTTCCAGAAGAAGGCGGCATCCTCCAGTCTAGCCTTTAAGACCCTTTCCCAGCCGGTACGCACCAGGTTCAGATCTTCAGGCTCCAGGTTCAGGGTACACAAGAAATATGGCAAAAGCCGGCCCTTATCATCTTCCAGCCCAAAACTCTTCTGGTGGGTCTCCATGCTGGTCAATAGCACTTCTTTAGGCAGATCCAGGAATTTTGGATCAAAGGCGCCTAAAACAGGCTTGGGATATTCCACCAGATTGGAGACCTCGGTCAACAACTTATCCTTCCAAACTATCCTGCCTTGCTTTTCAGCAGCCAGTTGCTCGCCAGCCTTGCGAATCAGTTCCTGTCTTACTCCAGCTTTTAGGATCACCTGACCTTTATTGCTGATGATGCTTTGATAATCTTCGGCCCGGGGCACGTCCCAAGGGCCAGGACCCATTACCCGGTGCCCCCAGGTTCGAGCTTGGGCAGCCAGGGAAGCCTCCTGGACCGGAATCAATTCATCATCCAACAAAGCCAGCAGCCAGCGTATGGGCCTGCCAAAAAGAAAGCCGCTTTCTTCCCAGTGCATCTTCTTGGGGAAACTAAGCTCATGCAAGATCTGGCTGCAAATACCCGGCAACAGCTCTCTGCTCCGAGCTCCACCTAGATCCTTTTCCACTGCCAGGTACCTGCCTTTGGCAGTCTCACGTATGAAAACATCTTCAGGAGCAACCTGCTGACTGCGTACAAAGCCCAGGCCGGCCTTGGTCAATGCGCCTGAGGAATCCAAAGCAATATTCTCCGGAGGCCCGGTTACTGTCTCTCGGCTTTGGACTTGAGCGGGTTCCATGGATTTAATCCAGCAGACTAACCTTCTGGGTGTAGCAAAAGTTTCCAGCCCAAGGGCTGGAATACGCATTGTCTGCAACTGGACTGTAAATAAGTCCGCCAAACTCTTTTCCAAATCCGGCAAAAACCTGGCAGGCATTTCTTCTATGCCTATCTCAAACACGAATTGCATTATCCATTTTCCTTGAGCACAACATTTGCAGGCTGCTTTGATCTTAATAATGGATAACCCATCTCTTTTCTTTGCTGCACATAAAGCTGGGCTACCCAGGATGCCAAATGCCTGACCCTGGCGATATATCCAGTCCTTTCTGTAATGGAGATGGAGCCCCTGGCATCCAACAGATTGAATAGATGCGAGCATTTGAGGCAATAATCATAAGCAGGCCAAGGCAGATTCTGTTTACAAAGCTTCTGGCATTCTTGTTCACAGGCCTGAAAAAAATGAAAAAGCATTTCTGGCGTGCTCTCTTCAAAATTGTATCTAGAATGCTCCACTTCGGTCTGATGGTGTATATGTCCATACTTACAGCAGTCATTCCAGCTTAGATCGTAGACTGACTCTTTACCCTGCAGATACATGCAGATCCTTTCCAGACCATAGGTTAGCTCCAGGCTGACAGGCTCCAGGTCAATACCTCCCACTTGCTGGAAATAGGTAAACTGGGTAATTTCCATGCCATCCAGCCAGACCTCCCACCCTAATCCCCAAGCGCCTAGGGTAGGCGACTCCCAATCATCCTCCACAAACCTGATGTCATGCCAGGCTGGATTGATGCCCAGAGCATACAAACTCTGCAAAAAAACCTCCTGGGCCTCTACAGGGCTGGGCTTCAATATCACCTGGTATTGATAGTAATGCTGCAGTCGATTTGGATTTTCTCCATATCTACCGTCAGTTGGCCTTCTGGAAGGCTGCACGTATGCAGTATACCAGGGCTCGGGTCCCAGCACCCTGAGAGCAGTAGCCGGATGAAAAGTACCAGCTCCCACTTCCAAATCGTATGGTTGATGCAAGACACAGCCGTATACAGACCAATAGTTTTGTAAACTTAGTATAACGTCCTGAAAATGCATACCCCTCTCTTTTTAAGCTCTGGACAGCCAATCCCTTTTGAGCAATGTCCTGTCCGTATAATTAAAATCCCTAATGCTGGCTATGCCCGCAACCCAAAAAATTACTATTAACCTCCCGTTCGAAGACTCACTCAAGACGCAAAGGGCACCAGGGAAGGCAAGAAAGGTTTTTTTCATTTGCCGGGTAACGGCAAATGAAAAGGCAGCTTTGTCCAAAACCATGTCCCGGTTTTGGACAATACCTCTGCTTCGCGTCTTTAACTTTGCGTACTTTGCGTCTCGGCGGTTCAAACTTTCTTGTTTT
>CAZLUR010000029.1:0-24037 GCA_964562725.1 uncultured Desulfohalobiaceae bacterium
TGGTCCTATGGCAATGCTCTTGCCATAGCCTTGCTTAAGCATGATGGGCAGGGCAATAATGCCCATGGTGACCACCCCGGTAGTAGTTACTCCGGACATGGCAGCAATGATGGCGCAGATCAGTACCGTGCCCATGGATAGTCCGCCCCTGATGGGACCCAGCAATTGATGAATAAAATTGAAAAGCTCTTTGGCTATATCAGACTTTTCCAGGACGCAGGCCATAAAGATGAACAGAGGCATGGCAATGAGCACCATATGGGACATCATGCCAAACACATTGGAAGCCACGAAAGGCAAGGTCTGTGGACCGATAAAGATCAGGGTGGCAATAATAGAAGTACTGGCCAGGGTAAAGGCCATAGGAAATCCAGTGATCAGACCAAAGCCCAGGCCGGCAAGCAGGACCGCCATTGGGAGCCATTCTGTCATATTGACCTCTTCCCGGTAATAGCTGTTTTAAGAGTGCGGATGAAGTGGGCTAAACCCTGGGCAAGCATCAAAAGGGCAGCCAGGGGGATGGTCATTTTGGTCGGCCATAAGGGCGAAGCCCAGGGGGAAGGGGATACTGTCTGACCGATCTCTACTGCCCGCCAGGCATACATGAATCCATAGCGCAGCAGGATGATAATAAACAGGAAAAACACCAGATAGGTAAAGGTATCCACAATGGCCCTGGTCCTTATTGAGAAGCGCAGATAAATAATATCTATCTTGACATGCTGATGGTGCAGGAGCACATAAGCTCCGGCAATCACGGAGTAAGCCCCAAAGATATGCATGGACAGTTCGTGGGCCCAAATGGTCGGGGCGTTAAATAAGAATCTGAGGGCCACTTCTAAGAGCAGTATGCCCAGCATGAAAAATATCAAGATACTTACTAATCTTCCACTCCATTCACTTACAAAATCTATAGCAGCCAGGATACGTTCCATATTTACCCCTATTGCATGCAGAAACAAAAATCAGCCCCTGTGAAGACGCCTTTGAACAGATGACAGGCGCCTTCATAGGGGGCGATTATAGCTATTCCCAGTAGCCCATTTCCAGGGCCCATGTTTCAACTATCTCGAATATTTCGGCAAAAGCTTCATTCTTTAAATATTTTTCCGGGACCACCTCTCTGGCTGTGGCAGCCAGGGTCCTGGCATCTTCTTCTGACCACTCTATGATTTCTATGCCCTGTTCTTCCACGAAGTCCCAGGCCTTTTTAATTTCCAGTTCAGCTTCAAAAGCGTTTCTGGCACTCCCGACTTCCACTGCTGCTTCAACTATTGCTTTCAGGTCGTCAGGGAGTTTGTTCCAGACATCCATGTTCACAATCAGGGCATCAGCTGCAGGTCCGACCACTGTGGGGTATTTGACCCAGTAATCTGTGACTTCATGAAATCCCATGGCCACCATGTCTGCGGCGTGGGAGAAGGTTATGGCGTCTACGCCCCCTGTGGAGAGCATGGTGTAGATTTCATCGCCCGGGGTCCAGATGGTCCCTGCTCCATGGTAGGCCAGCTGATGAGCAATTAATTCAGACGATCTGAATTTCATCCCTTCCAGGTCGTCTATGCCCCTGATGGGTTTCTTGCCAATCATCAGGTTGTCCAAAGTCCAGTACAGATTGCCCACCAGGTACACCCCGTGTTTGGCATATTCCTGCCTCAAGAGCTCCATGATTCTGCCGTCCTGGTAAGTCTCGTACAGATAGCGCATCTCTGCAATTGATTTTGGGGCTGCCAGACAGTCTCCGTGCATGAAACCCACAGGGAGTTCTCCTGGAAAATATCCCGGCCAGATAAAGGTGGCATCCATGACACCGGAACTAACAGCACTCAGCTGTTCAGAAACCGGAACTATTGCGCCGGGAGCACTGGGGTTCATAACCAGGCGCCCGTCAGACATCCTTTCTACATAGTCGGAGATATAACCTATGGTATCCCAGGTTATTCCTGAAGGTAGCCAGGATGAAGGCTGCCATTGGAATTCAGGGGATTTGGCTTGGGCCAAGGGGGAAAAACCTGCCAGCAGCAAACCGCCTATTAATGCTACCAGCACAACTCGCATCAACATACGTCCAATTTTCATTTCCTGTCTCCTTGTTTAAAAGCCTGCTTTTGATTCACATACCGGACCTCTGACATAGGGTTTCAACGCAGCAACACCTCCTTTTGTTTCAATTTAAAGACAAATAAACAGACTGCACGACACAAGATTAAGCTATTGCTACACAGGCGCAACTGCAAAAACTCAAAACCCAGGCAATGGCTTTTGATCACAGTGATTTTAACTCATTTATTTTTCTGTCTTCTGTTCTCTGTCATCCCACCGGGGCCGCTTCCTGCCCGTAGGGTAGGCCCCTATGGGCCGGAGGCTGTCCTCTGCGACTGCAAGAATGACTTTTTGCAGTCGCATCTGCTTACTGCTAGAACTTTACCGCTGCAACCTTTTTAAGCAGGCCTTACATATGGCCTTGATATGATTGTTGAACCACTGCTGAATGCAGAAGTTTGATCATGGTGATGAAATCAAAAACAGGAAGGGAGACTGCTTGCTGCACAGCACTGGCAAAAGGAGGCAGATCGCTGCATTCCAGAAGAACAGCCCCGATATCCTGATTGGAGCCGGTCATTTCTTTTGCCACATTGAGCACTTCTTGTTCCATGATTTCAGAATTCAGGGTTCCTTTTTCTTCAAGAACAGCCCCTTTGAACTCTTGACAGTGCTGCATGCCTTGAAGCACCAAATCAGCCTGGTCCTGGACCCCCACGGCCTGGAAGTGTGCTTTGGTTAAAACTTCGGAGTTGGCAGTAATAATACCCAGCCTTTTGCCCCGGGGCAGAATCTGGCGAATAAAAGGGATCAGCAAAAGGCTGGACATGGCTACAGGGATCCGGACTGCATCTGCAATCTCCCGCTGGAACAGGGCCATAAATCCACAAGCTCCAGCGATAGCCCGGACTCCTTCAGCTTCTAATTCCTGGGCGCCCTTAATAAATGGCTGGAGTAGGGCAGGGTCTCTGTTATGAAGCAGGCCCTGGATCGAGGCTTCGGAAACTTGCTTGTAGCGCACTGGGAAGGGAAAACTTGTGGCGTTGCCCACATTGCCAGGAATACAGGGATAACTGGCATTCAGAATAAGAATCCCTATAGGT
Source organism: uncultured Desulfohalobiaceae bacterium (assembly GCA_964562725.1). Taxonomy (GTDB): domain Bacteria; phylum Desulfobacterota; class Desulfovibrionia; order Desulfovibrionales; family Desulfothermaceae; genus CAZBUB01. Next base: position 3,147 of record CAZLUR010000029.1, read on the forward strand.
ATACCGTACCAACTCTGAGTTTTGCTGTTGATGGCGTATTCAGGCAAGAATGCTCTCCCATGCAGTGAGCAGATCAGAATTGTTGAAAACCGGACGTATTGTTTACTATTAGAATGCTGGCTAACCTACCTGTGGTACATGCAGCTGTCAATTCAAATTTATTGCCGGCAGCAAGTTTGTTCTTAGAAAACTTTAAATATTAATATGTTATATCTTATCACTTGAATAACTCATGCCCTGAAAAATCTCTGTCCGGGTCAAAACTATTTAAAATCGTCTTATCTTCAAGGTTCGGATTACCCTGCAAAACCCTGTAAAAGACTTCTCCCAGCCCGGGACCTAACATAAAGCCCTGGCCGCACATGCCTGTAGCCAGATAGAAATTCTCCAGGCCTGGTGCTTTGCCGAAGACGGGCAGGCCGTCCGGGGTCATGGGATACAGCCCCCGCCAGGTCCTGCGGACCTTAATCGGGGCCAGCACAGGCATCAACTCCAGCATTCTGCGGGAAATCATGGGCAAAAAATCTGAACTGGCCCGATCATCAGTGCCCCACAATGGCGGATCAGGAGTCAGACAGGCCATTACATGACCTTCCCGGTTTTGATAAAAATAAAAATTCTTGGAGCCGGGTGCCGGTCGCATATCTACGATCATGGGGCCCAGGAAGGAAGCAACAGGTTCGGTGACCAGAGCCTCGTGACAATCAGGAAAGACAGGGATATCCAGGCCGGCCAGCAGGGCTGTCCCCCGGGCCGCAGCCCCGGCAGCGTTGAGCACCGCCCCACAGCTGATCCTGCCTTGATCAGTGTGCACAGCAGTTAACCTGGAGCTATTCAGTTCAAACCCAGTGACCCGGTGTTGGAACCAGAACTGGGCTCCGGCCTGGATTGCCTTGCGATAAGCAGAAATCATAAACAAAAGAGGAGAAGCTGAGCCATCTCCAGAGGCAAGGATAGCCCCCCTTAGATTTTCCAGGCTAATGTCAGGCACCAGTTCCTGATAGTCTTCAGGGCTCAGCCATTGGACCTGGGCTCCGGTCTTGAGCTGTAGGTCCATGGCGCTTTTCAGTATGTTTTCCTCCTGTTCCCGGTAGGCTGGATAGGAGTAGCCATTTGGGACCCACATGATATCGTCCCCGGTTTCTTCCCACCATTTGGAAAAAATCTGAATACTCCGGCGGCAGGCCAGGACTTTACCCTGGTCAGAGTGGGTGGCACGCACACCCCCTATAGCCTTCTTATTCTCTCCTTGCCCTGGCGAGGGCCTGGCATCAAGGACCAGGACTGAAAGCCCGCCCCGGGCACATGCCAAAGCAGCGGGCACTCCGATGGAACCTGCTCCGATGATAACCAGATCATACTTGGAGTTCATGAATTGTTCCTCTGGCCCTTGCCGGCAAATACATCCACAGCAGTTTCGACAAACAAAGGTCTCAAACTGGGGCCAGTGACTTGTTCGGGGCCGACACTTTCCTTTCTGAACAGTTGCTGGATAAGAGCTTCGCATGTCTTGCCGCCACAGGCCCCCATACCAATCCTGGTCATAGCCTTGAGTTCGTTCATATCCCTGACCCCCTCCCGGATCAGGGCTTGGATACGCTCGGCCGGCACCCTCTCGCACCTGCAGACCAGGGAGTTGCTGGATATTGGCTGTTCAAAATCCCCAGGATCCTTTTGTGTGAACTGGGCCTGGGCCGGCATCTTCAACCCTGCTACAAGCAAAGCGTTCTCTGCAGGGACGCGCACTGTCACTGCCAGGGTTTTAGGCTGCTTTTTGCCCCTTTTTATAGCCAGGACCCGGGCTGTCTGCAAAACATGCCCTGCATAGTCCAAAAGCTCCACATCTGCGCCTTTTTGCGGTAAAGGGCTTCCTAGCTCATAAGGAATAGAGACCATGGGATATTCAGGGTTTTTCCTGTAATCCACCAGGGTAATGGCCAGACCCGGGCAAATGAAAAGGCATTTGCGGCATCCTGTACACTTCTGGCCGGTAATATAAGGAGCCGGCACCAGGCCGTCCCCGGGGATTGCTATGACCCCTGCTTCGCAAATAGATGCACAGGGATTACAGGGGATGTTCTGGGCACAGTGCAGAACCGGGGTCACGCCTTGCAAGGGGTAGACATTGTAATCCGGCACTCCAAGCGGGCCTGGATGGGTCTTGAGTAGCTCGACTTTTTGATGCCAGTCTTTTGGAATATCCTGCTTTTGGCCTCTAAGGGCATTTTGGAGCTTAGAGGCAGCTATTTTTCCACTGAAAACAGCTGAAGAAGCTTCTGCTATCTCCAGGGCATCCCCTGCGGAAAAGACCGGAACACCTGCCTGCTCTGCCTGGCGCTGGAATTCATTGATCGGGTTTAGGCCTACAGCCACAAGAATTGTATCGCAGGCAAAGGTCTTTTCAGTGCCAGGCAAAGGCTGGAAGCCGGCATCCAGCTCAGCTACCTGCACTGCCTGCACATGCTCTTTGCCCAGTGCTTTGAGCACAGTGTGGCTGGTTAATACTTGGACCCCCAGGCGCTGGATCTTGTCTAAATGTACCTGATATCCGCCGCACTGGGGCAGGGCTTCCACCAGGCCAGCCACTTCTATACCTGCCTGCAAGGCATGGTAGGCTGCAATCAGACCAACATTGCCCCCGCCGATAACAAATATTTTCTGGGCACATTGCACCAGGTCCCTGTTGACCAGGGTCTGGAAGGCACCTGCCCCATAGACCCCCGGCAGGGTGTTGCCCGGAAACAAAAGAGACCTCTCCCTGGCTCCGGCAGCATTCAAGAGCATTAGTGGTTTTACGAGGCGATATTGCAGTCCCTTGGTGACCACCCCCACTTTGCCATCGCCGTATACAGCAACCACGGTACTATCCGTCCAGACTGAGACTGCAGGGTAATCCTTGAGCCGGTTCTCCAAATCAGCAGCAATCTCGAAGCCTCTGGTTCCGGCCTGGCAATCTTGAATTGAACCGAAAAATTTATGGGTCTGCAGCAATAATTTGCCTCCCAGACGGTGCTTGTCATCCACCACCAGGGTATGGACACCAGATGCCCCCAGTTCCGAGGCAGCTGACAGCCCTGCAGGACCTCCACCTAAGACCAGGACATCCACCTTGATCTCTTCTGGAGCTCTGGCATCCGGAGCCACGCTGCCCTTGGGCAGCACAGGCAAACCATCAAGGGGTGTGACCTGCATTCCAGGCCTGACCGCTGTCATGCATCCCTTGACAGGCAGGCCGTCAGCCAGCACTGCACACTGAGCACACTGTCCATTGGCACAGAACATGCCCTGGGGTGAACCATCCCTGAAGTGGTGTCCAAAAATATGTATGCCCGCGGCCATGAGTGCCGTGGTTATCATTTCTCCTTCCCGGGCCATAAGCCTTTTGTCCTGCCAGAAAAAAGGCAGGCTGGCCTCTTGGTCAGGCTCCAGTATTGGATGACTATAGATGCGCTTGTCTGACATGAAACCTTGAACCTTGTTTAATCTTGTACGCTTTCTTCCATTATTCTGTTGAACCGATAGACATGGGTCTGGACCAGCAAATGTGCCCTGGAGGCCTGCCCTTTCTCCACCGCCTGTACAATTTCACAGAGGTCGGAATAATTTTCCTGCAGTAAACTTTCCAGCCGGGGCAAAAGACTGTTAAAGTGCTTGTGAATGTGGCCGTAGATAGTGCGCAGGACTGCAAGATAAATGGGGTTGCCAGCTATTTGGGCCATATAGATGTGGATTTTATTGTCCACACTGATAAACTCCTCCCAGCCTGCGACCCCCAGCTGAATACAGTCCCTGGCCTTTTCCAGCAAGCCGCGCATATATTTAATGTCTTCAGGCCGGGCCTGTTCCACAGCCAGCAGGGCCACGTGACCTTCCACTCCCTCCCGGAACTCAGCCAGGTGCCTTAGGGAAATGCGCTGGTTGCGCACCAAAAGTTCCAGGCTTTCGCTGAGCTGCTCAATGGAAAGGGCATTGACTACAGCCCCGCCTTTGCCTCCGGTGCGAATAGAAACAAGCCCCTTTTGCTCCAGGACACGCAAGGCCTCCCTGAGGGTTCCCCGGCTGGCTGCAAAATCCTCTTGCAGCTGCCGTTCGGAAGGCAAACGGGTACCTGGTGCCAAACGGCCATCCAGGATAGCTTCTTGGATCTGCTGCACCACCTCCTGAAACATTCTGTGCTGACTGTCTTTTTTACAACTCATTTTATATACTGTTTGAGTAGACTGCATACCATGTAGCAAGCATTGATTAATGGTTAAACCAAAACAGGAACTTTTGTAAAGCATTTTTTATGATTTGTTATGATTTTTGTGCAGAGCAAGAAATCTCAATTGGTACTTAGCTTCAAATAATCAATGCATGCAGGTTGTGAGCCTGCGCTGAAGTTTTCTGACCCCTGTCTGTGCATCTGGTTGACTTCAAGGTAGGATTATTCTAATGGTAGGACCAAATTAAGCAGGTGCCCAAAGGCTGAGTTGAGAAGGCTAAAGGCCTGATAAGCATCAATAACCATGGACTGAGGCTTTTTAACCGAGGCAGATATGCACAAACGTATTTTTGCAGTTGATTCCCATACCATGGGCGAATCTACCCGGGTGGTGGTGGGTGGCCTACCCTATGTTCCCGGCAAAACCATGCAGGAGAAGCGTAGAATTTTAGAATCCCGTTTTGACCATTTCAGAACCGCTTTGATGCATGAACCCAGAGGGCACAAGGATATGTTCGGATCTATCCTGTTCGAGCCCACAGACCCTGAAGCCCAACTGGGTATTGTATTTATGGATGGAGCAGGATATCTGCCCATGTGTGGGCACGGATGCATTGGGGCTGTGACAGTGGCCCTGGAAACAGGTATAATTGAACCCCGGGAGCCGGTGACTGAGGTCCGGTTGGATACCCCGGCAGGTTTGGTCCAGGCCCGGGCTGCAATAAACAAAGGCCAGGTACAGGAAATAACCATCCGCAATGTGCCTGCATTCTTATATGCAGAGGGTGTCAATCTCCAGGTTCCAGGCCCGGGCAGAGTCCGGGCCGATATTGCCTTTGGCGGCAACTTCTGTGCCCTGGTGGATGCCGGGAGCCTGGGATTATCCCTGTCCTCTGGAGATACCAGACCCATAATAGAAACTGGCCTGGCCATACAAAAACAGATCAATCAAGAGATACTGGTAGTACACCCTCTCCAGGGGCATCTTAATTCTGTGCAGCTGGTAGAATTCTGCGCACCACCCACCAAGTCTGCAGCCCACGCCCAAAACGTGGTGGTCTTTGCTGCAGGGCAGATAGACCGCTCGCCTTGCGGGACTGGGACCTGCTCCAAAATGGCTGCTATGTGGGCCAAAGGCCTGTTGTCTCTTAATCAGGATTTTATCCATGAAAGCATTATTGGCACCACTTTCAGGGGCAGACTTGTCAATACCACTCAATGCGGAGACATTAAAGCAGTGATCCCGGAAATCACAGGAAGGGCTTTTATCCTTGGGTTTCAGCAATTTGTCATTGACTCAGCAGACCCGCTGGCTTATGGCTTTCTCATTGAATAAGCAGGTCAAAGCATAATGCACTAAAAACACTTTCAGGTTTTCAGTAATTCTTCCCTGGCAATACGCAGGTGTTCCTTAACGATCTTGGCTGCCTGCTTGCTGTTGCCATCAGCTATTGCCTTGCACATATCAGAATGCTGATCGCAAAACACCTGCACCTTTTCTTTATTAGACAACATTTTTTTCCTGCTTGGTCCATAAACTTCTTTCATGAGCTTGGCCAGCATGTTCATTATGTTATAGAGCACATCATTGTGGCTGGACATGGCGATTTCCAGATGAAAGCTTACATCTGAATTGTCAGCATCTCGGTTGTTTTTAGCATCATTTTCCATTTCTTTGGCTGCTCTGTATACCCTGCTTATATCACTACTTGTTGCTCTCTTGGCGGCAAGTTTTATTATTTCTGTTTCCAATATTTCCCTGGCTTCCAGCAACTCTAGGACATTCTCTTTTTCTTTGAGCATAATAATAGCCAAAGGCTCTATAACATTTTCAATATCAATCTCTTTTACATAAGATCCTCCGCCTGGTGTAATTTCAATAAATCCCAGGGTATCTAGGGCGGTAAGCGCTTCCCGGATGGCTGTTCTGCTCACACCCAGCCTTTCTGCGAGTTTCCTTTCCGGCAGAAGCTGATCTCCCGGCTTCAAAGTCCCTTCCTGGATCAACTGCCGGATTTGACTGATAATGTCTTTATACAGTCTTTGACGTTTGGTTCTTTTTAGATTTAGATCGTGTTTCATATTAACTTGAGAGTTCAAGGTTCAAGGTTCAACGTTAACCCGCATTTACGGCTGTAGTGAATCAAATATTGAAATTTATTAGTGATAAATAGCAATTTCAAGTAGTTGTATATGGGAAACTACTAAACATCGAAACTATAGAGTACGGGAAAGAGCTCTGAAATCATGGTTTTGCACGTTTTTTACTGATCATGCTTCTGGGCATTCAACCCTGTCTGAAAGGCCAGTAGATTGATGTCATGAATTTTCTTAGGCAGGCTTTCTTGAATAGCCTGTACAACGCTTTTTGCAGCCAATATGGGCAAATGCCTTAAGACCACACCCAGAAACAGGACATTGATCACCCTTTTGTCCCCAATATCCAGACAAGTGCTGGCAAAAGGAAAGCCGATGGTCTTTGGGGCAGGGCTCAAGGAGATAGCATCTTGCTCGTAGATGATAATGCAGTGCTCGCCTACTTTTTGGTGATATTTTGCATAGGCCTCCCGGGTCAGGGCCAGCACCAGGTCAGGATCATCACACTGGGGGTTATATATTTCACCTGGGGAGATAAGCACCTGGGCTTCAGAATAGCCGCCCCGGGCAGAAATGCCATAACTTTGGGTCTGGAGCACATTTTTGCCCTCAATGATCGCAGCCCGGGCCAGAATGCGCCCGCCCACTATGAGCCCCTGACCTCCTTCGCCGGCCAATACCAGCTGTCGGGTCTCATCCATTATTGCTCCCTCCTTGTTGCCCGGCAGGATCCAGGTCATGGATTCTGTAATAATTTGTCAGGAAGTCAGGTGTATCCAGATCAGTAAAAACGCCCCTGGCTATATAACCTGCCCTTTGTTCAGAGGGCATTTGATCGTAGCGGCCTTTGGCCGGGGAAAAGTCTTTAAAGTATTTCATCATTGCCAGTTGGCCCTTGTAGTTTCTGCGGCCAAAATGGGTGGGGCAGGGGGCCATGACCTCCACCACGCTAAAAGCCTGTTTTTGGATGGCCTCCTTAATTAGCTTTCTGAGCTGGATGACATGGTAGGAGGTGGTCCGGGCCACATAACCAGCTCCAGCTGTCTGGGCCAGAGCGGTGACATCAAAGGCCTGCTCAGGCACGCCTTTGGTGGCTGTACTGGTCATGGAGTGCAAGGGGCTTGTTGCTGAATACTGGCCGCCGGTCATGCCGTAGTTGAGGTTGTTGGCCACAATGGCTGTGATGTTCATATTGCGGCGGGCGCTGTGGATAAAGTGATTGCCTCCAATGGTTACAGCATCACCGTCACCCATAAGGGCCAGGACATGTAATTCTGGATTGCCAGCCTTGATGCCGCTGGCAAAGGCCAAGGCCCGGCCGTGGCTGCCGTGAAAGGTGTGCGTATCAAAATAGTCGTCAGCCTTGCCAAAACAGCCTATGCCTGTAGCGACCACGATCTTGTGCGGCGGGATCTCCAGCTGGGCCAGGGCCTGTGCTATGTAGCGTACAATAATGCCGTTGCCACAGCCTGGACACCACATATAGGGCATGGCCTGGGTATTTAAGTAGTCTTGATACTTATAGCTCATTATTTAGCTGCCTCCCGGATTTAGCTGCCTCCCGGATCCGGGTCATGATTTCTGCAGGTCTGATAAGCTCCCCGTCATAGCGGGTTACTGAATATAGAGGGACATTCAGGGCATTTAGCCTTTGCACTTCATGGACCAGCTGGCCCTGGTTCATTTCAGGGACGATTACTTTCTGTACCTTTTGCAGGGCTTGGTAAACCTCATGTTCCGGAAAAGGCCATAAGGTCATGATGCGCAACAGGCCAACCTTGATCCCTTGTTTTTGGGCCCTGACTATGGTTTCCTTGGCCACCCTGGAGGCGGCCCCAAAGGCTATGAGCAGTATATCCGCATCCTGGGGCCCGAAATGTTCTACTTGGACTATATCTTGTACATGGTCATAGATCTTGTCCTTCAGGCGTTGCAAAAGGCTTTGATTGGTCGCTGGCTTGCTGTTGGTCCTGCCGGTTTCATCGTGACAGGAACTGGTCACATGCAGGATATGCTCGTCTCCATAGGCAGCCAGAGGCGGTACTTTATTGGCCTGGGCCTGATAAGGTAGATAATCTTTTGCTCTGCATGTAGGCCGGGTACGTTCAATAATCTCCAGGCTTGCGGGGTCGGGCAGGGTCATGTTTTCCCGCATATGGCCAATGACTTCATCCGAAAGGATGATCACCGGAGTCCTATATTTTTCCGCAAGGTTAAAGGCCCGCACAGTCATGGTATACATTTCCTCCACTGAAGCAGGGGTGAGGACAATAATACTGTGATCCCCATGCGTGCCCCATCTGGACTGCATTATATCCCCCTGGGCCGGACGGGTGGCCAGCCCGGTGGCCGGGCCTACCCGTTGGACATCCATGATCACACAGGGTACTTCCTGATATATGCCCACGCCCAGATTTTCCTGCATCAGGGAAAACCCCGGCCCGCTGGTGGCGGTCAGAGTTTTTTTGCCGGACAAGGATGCGCCGATAATAGCTGCAATACTGGCAATCTCATCTTCCATCTGCATATATATTCCACCGTAGGAAGGCAGTTCTCTGGCGCAGATCTCTGCTATTTCAGAAGATGGAGTGATGGGATAACCGCCGAAAAATCTAGCTCCGGCATCAATCGCTCCCCAGGCGCAGGCCTCATTGCCCTGCAGGAGCTGTTCTCCTAAAGGTCTAGCCATGCTCCACCTCCTGCAGGGTTATTGCAAAGTCCGGGCATCTCAAATCACACTGCCTGCACTGGGAGCATTCCTCAGGGGCATGGATAACTGGCCCGCCATCCCGGGCCGCCTGAAAGACCTCCTTGGGGCAGAATGCTATGCAATAGCCGCATTTTTTACAGAGCTTTTCATTGATATGAATTTCAAACAATTTTTAACCTCCGAGCTAAAACCAAAAGAATAAGCTTTGTTCAAAAATAGATTAGACACAAGCTGGTTCAGGGATAAGCTGCCCTGAGGCAAATCTGTCAATATGCATAGGAGTCAGATCAATATCTGTTTCTTGACCAGCAATCTTTTGGGCCAGCAATTTGCCCACTATGGGACCTAATTGCAAGCCATGGCCGCTCCAGCCGATATCCAGATAAAATCCTCGCACTGCTGTTTCACCCAGCACGGCCTGTTTGTCTTCTGTATTGTCATATAGCCCGGCCCACTGCCGGACAATCCTTAACTTTTCCAGCACAGGGATATGAAAGGTCACCTTCTGGGCCACATCCTGTAGAAACTGCCAGCTGGACCCTTGGTTGAAGTCCTTGACTTCATTGGGATCGCCTACACCCATCAGCAGGCTGCCATGGGGGGTTTGCTTGCAGTAACAACCATGGGTCAGAGAAATGACCATGCAAGGCAGAAAATCTTCCAGGGGCTCAGTGACTAATATCTGATGCCGTTCAGGGTACATGGGTACATCCAGGCCGACCATGTTGGCAATGATCCGTCCATGGGGGCCGGCGGCATTGACTACCAGAGGCGTTGTTATTTGACCTTGGTCTGTGAGTACTCCGGTGACCTGATTGTCCTTGGTCTGGATATCCAGCACCTCGGTCCGGGTATGGAACTTGACCCCCAGGTGTCTGGCAGCCTCAGCATAGGCCAGGGTCAAGTGAAAGGGATCAATATGCCCGTCCTTTTCGTTAAAGGAAGCTCCCAGCAGTCCCTCCCGGGTGTTTATGCCCGGTACAATATCTGCCACTTCTTCCTTGGACAGGATCTGGCTGCCGGCATTGACCAGCTTGTTCTGCAAGGCCACATTTGCTTCAAATTGCTGCAATTGGCTTTCAGAATAGGCCAGCATCATATAGCCCCCCTGCCGAAACCCGATATCATAGGGGTACTGCAACTCGTCCTGGAGATTTTCCATTATTTTGATACTTGCAGCAGCCAGACGGATATTTATTTCAGTGCCGAATTGATGCCGTATGCCGGCAGCTGAACGACCTGTGCCCCCGCTGGCCAGATAGCTTTTTTCCACTACTGCGATGTCGGTAAAACCTATTCGGGCCAGATGGTAAGCAATGGAGCACCCATGCACACCGCCTCCAATGATGACAACCTCTGCCTTATTTTGCATATATTCACCATCTAAAACAATGTATCAAAGTTCAAAACTGCTACCCAGACCCCTGGCTTTTGCATTTTCATAGATAAGTTTGCTGACTGCTATGTCCTGGGCTGCGATACCTACTGACTTAAAAAAAGTTATCTCTTCCTGGCTCTGTCTGCCTGGAGCGTCGCCACAGGCTATTTTGCCAATTTCGCCGTAAATATCATCCTGGCTGAGCAGGCCCTTTTGCACAGGGATGATTAGATCCCCAGCCTCGGCAAATGCGGCCTGGAAAGAGTCTATAACGATTTTGTCTGCCCTGGAAATGGCTGTTTCGTCTATTTCCTGCATTTCCGGTTTAAACGAGCCAATGCCATTTATATGTACCCCGGCTTTGATGTCCTGTCCGGAAAAAACAGGGCTGGCAGAAGTTGTGGCTGCAATGATTATATCTGCATCCAGTACAGCCTGCCTGGGGCTCTCGGCAATTTGCAGATCGACATTAAACCTGCTCAGTTCCTGGCTGCATTCCTGGATATAGGCCCGGGCCCGGTCCTGGTCGATATCAAAGACCAGCACCTCCTGGATATCCCTTTCCTCCAGGACTGCTTCCAGTTGGCGGACAGCCTGGGTCCCTGCGCCAAAAACCGCTGTTTTTCTGGCATCTCTTCGAGCCAAGTGCCGGGTGGCTACCCCGGAACCTGCCCCGGTGCGCAGGGCAGTCATAAACCCGGCATCCATAAAAGCCAGGGGCTCGCCTGTTTGCGGGTCGCTGAGCAGCATAAGCGCAGCAATAGTGGGTTTACCTAAAGAGACATTGTTGGGAAACACTGACACTATCTTGATGCCTATGCCTTGCAGCTCTTGCATGGCAGCGGGCATAAAAAGCATGGTCCCGCCGGCCTGGGGGCAATCGACTTGGGTCCTGAGCGGGGTCTGGGCTTTTTGCTGGTAGGCCTGGACATAAGCTGTTTCTACAGCATCTATGGCCTGCTGCATATTGATGGCCTGCCGGACATCCTTTGCTGTTAATACCAACATCTGGTTTGCCTCCTGGTTTTCATTGGTTAATAGCGGCGCACCTTGATCTCTGCCAAGCCTGAGCTAATCACTGTCTTTATGTTTCAGGACCGCTTTTATGGGCAAAGGCTCTAGAGGAGGACGAAAAACCGGCATCTGGATCTCGCTGATATTTTGCCCTGTGCTTTTTGAGATTTCCTGCATCAATAAAGGTCTGCAGGTTCGGCCTTGGCATTGGCCCATGCCGCACCTGGTGACCCGTTTTATTTCATCTATGGTTGTGTAGCCTTTTTGGATCCAGTGCCTTATATCTTGTACAGTCAGATCTTCACATCTACAAATAATCGTTTTTTCATCCATGAGCTTGCCCCCTTTGAAAGAACCTAATCTGCATGGCGTATTCTTTGGGTACAGTCAGGCTGACCACCCTGGTCATGTTCATTTTTTTTGTATCCCTAACTTTGAGCACCTTGCCCTTGCAGGTTTCCTGCCCTGACCTGTCCAGGGCAATCACCTCTTCTCCCTCTGCAGGCAAGGGCAAAAATTCATAGGGTATTTGCACAATGGCCTCTGTATCTGAATAGGACTGATCCACCACAAAAATGGCCAGACCCGGGCAGGAGCTTATGCAAAGGCCGCAGCCTGTGCATTCTTCAAAATCGATTACAGGCCTGGCATTTATATCTGCAAATGCCTGGATTGCTCCAACCTGGCAGGCAGTATAGCAAGGATTGCAGGGAATCTCTTCAAAGCATTCAATGATAGCTACCGGTCCTTGGGCCAGCCTCTCAGGTGTAGGCAGAATATTGTTTATATCCTCGGCGTCTGGTATTCCATTTTTTTTGATCATATCAACCTTAGACCTCCAGCCTGATTTTTCGGATGCCTGCCCGGATTTTTGTCCCTACCGGACCGGAGCGCAGGGCTTGCAATTCCTCCCAGGCTTCGCGCTTTTTAGTTCTTAATTGTCGGGATGAGTAGCCCAGGCTTTCTGCAGCTGCAAATCCGGCAATACGCCCCTCCATCATTGCTGAGGAGGCTTCCTCCACACTGGCTACATCTCCGGCAACATAAACCGTGTCCACAGAAGTCTGCATCTGTTTGTTGCGCATTGGAACATGACCGCCCAGTTCAGGTACGTACTGCATTTTACAGCCCATTTGCCACAATAATTCAGCCATAGGGGACAGACCCACAGAGATACAAATTGTGTCCACTTGGACATCCTTTTCTGTTCCAGGCACAGGATTCCAGGCCTCATCCAGCTTGCAGACAGTGGCTCCCTGCACTTCCGTGGTGCCAAAAGCGGACAAGATTGTCTGCGAGGTCAGAATGGGGATCCCCATGCGCAGGAGTTTGGCTGCATGTACATGATAGCCGCCAATGTTTGGGGCCGCTTCAATTATGGACTCTACCTGCACCCCGGCCTGCATGAGCTGGTAGCTGACAATCAGGCCGATATTTCCGGAGCCCACCATTAAAACCTTTTTGCCGGGAATCACCCCGTGCACGTTCATTAAGGTCTGCACGGCCCCGGCCCCATAAACTCCGGGCAGATCGTTATTCGTAAAGGCCAGGGTCTTTTCCGAGGCCCCGGTGGCTACTATGATTTTCCTGGCCTTGAAGGGGAAAAAGCAGTCTTTGTTTTCCAGGCCCAGGACGCCATCGTCTGCGTAATAGCCTTGGACCTTGGTGCCCAGCAGGAGCTGTACATTCGGTCTGTCACTTAGTTGCTCATCAAAAATTGTAGGAATATGTATACCCCTCTGGGCAGCGTATTGCTTTTCTGAACCAAAAAAAGAGTGGGTTTGCTTGATCAATTGCCCGCCGATTTCTCGGTTCCTTTCAATAAGTGTGACCCTGGCCCCCAGCTCGCTGGCAGCAATGGCTGCTGACAGCCCTGCCGGACCCGCACCAATAACAGCTATTTCATTTGTTTGCATACAGAATGCCTTTCCCTGTTTGGGTTTCCACCGCCATGCCTTCTTCTAGCTCTGCCACACAAACCCGGACATTCGGCTCGCCATCAACAGTCATCAAGCAGGATGAGCAGTTCCCGATAGCACAATAAAAGCCCCGGGGCCTTTGTAATTTAGGGCTGTGCCGCAACACCCTGACACCTGCCGCATGCAGGGCAGCTGCAATAGGCTCCCCGGTATATCCTTCCATTTCTTGACCATTAAAAGTGAATTTTACCTTGCGGCCTTTGTGAAAGTTCAAGATGGGGTGCTGATCAATGCGCATGGATTAATTTTGCCTCCTTTTTGGTCTTGACTTGGTAGGACCGGTTTGGTATGACCATGTTTATGCCGCTTTGATCAGGTTGTCAAGATAACTAATGCAGAACTATAAAAAACAGCTTGAGTCTAGCCATGATTTGGCTTGACACAGTGTAAGATAAAGGATAAGCAAACTAATCGAAAAAAGTCAATTTTTCATCCCAATTAAGGAGTTCAGCATGCGGCCGCAATCAGCACCAAACATTAAGGCCTTGTATGGAGAGCTGGTCAAAGATCTGCAAACATACATCATGTTTCGCATTAAACAAAGGATGAACGAATTGACCCCGGAGTTAGAGCTGAAAAATAGGGCTCCCATCAATCTCAGCATAGGCGCTCCAGTTCAACCCCCGCCACAAGTTGTCATAGAGGCCCTTTGTCAAGCATTCTCTGATCCTACCGTGAGCACGTATTCCAGCTCCAAGGGAGAACCTTTCTTTCTGCAGGCAGTAGCAGATCGCATGGCAAAAAGATTCGGGATTAGCATTGATCCCAAAACAGAAGCCTGTTGCCTGATCGGTTCCAAAGAGGGTTTGGCCAACTTGTTTAGAGCATTTACTACACCTAGCTTGAACAAAGAAGCACAAGACATATTTGTCATTCCTGACCCTGGATATGCAGCATACAAGGAAGCAATAGAAACTAGCGGTGCACTGGCTTATCCAATGCAGCTCAGGGCTGAGGACAACTATTTGCCAGATCCGTATCAAGTCCTAGATCAGCTTGCAAGAGACGGGCTAGATCCAGCCAAAACCAAAATGCTGCTTATAAATTATCCGTCAAATCCCATTGGAGCCAGAGCCAGCAGGGAATATCTGCAGTCCATAGTGGATTTTGGGATTCAAAACAACATATTGATCTGCAGTGATGCTGCTTATGCAGATCTGGCCTTTGGCCAGAGTGCTGAACCCTCTATTCTGGAGTGCGCAGGGGCCAAGAAAATTGCTATTGAGCTGCACAGCTTGAGCAAGCCTTACAGTATGACCGGCTGGAGAATTGGCTATGCAGTGGGCAATGCCGATGCAATAGATATTCTGGTCAAAGTTAAATCTACTGCAGATTCGGGTGTATTTAAAGGCATTCAACGTGCCGGGCAAGTAGCACTTACAGATCCAGCCTGTGATGAATATATCCAGAAGACCAACCAGGCCTTTGCCAGAAAGCAGAAATTAATGATCCAAGGTTTTCAAAAGCTGGGCTGGCCAATTAAAGAGGAGAGTATACCCAAAGCAACTTTTTACCTGTGGCTGCCAATCCCGGCAAGATATACAGATTCTGAACAATTTACCAATGAACTTATGGAAAAATCCGGAATAATTGCTGTTCCAGGTTCTGGATTCGGAATTTATGGAGAAGGTTATTTTAGGCTCTCTTTGGTACTTGAAGATGAAAAACTTGCAGAAGCGATCCAAAGAATGGAACAAGATGGTTTTTACTATGAATAATTATTGTAATGCCATATTTCAATTCAGGGTTAGTAATCTTTTTTCTAATTAACCTTATTTATCTTAAAAAGGAGTAGCTTATGAGAAAATTTCTAACCGCAGCAGTATGTTTAACAGTGTTATTGGGCATGGGGGTTTTCGCCTTGAGTTCCCAAGCGAAAGCCGAGGAAACCTTTACCTGGCGCATGCAGACTACCTGGCCCGCAGGCATGGCTCTGCACGACAGTGCGGTGGAATTGGCCAAGCGCATTTCTGATCTCTCCGGGGGTCGGCTGAAGATTCAAATCAGTCCGGCCGGCACCATGGTCCCGGCCTTTGAAGTCCTGGATGCTGTAAGCCGGGGCACTATCGATGCAGCGCATGCCTGGAGTGCCTACTGGATTGGCAAATCTCCAGCAGCCAATTTGTTTTCCAGTGTGGCTGGCGGACCCTTTGGCATGGACAACCAGGATTATGCTGCCTGGCTTTATTATGGCGGCGGCATTGAGTATTACAATCAACTCTATGCTGATGAAATGAACCTGAATGTCAAAGTTTTCCCTACAGACTTAATACCTTCCGAGCCCCTGGGCTGGTTCAAGAAACCCATCACTTCCCTTGAAGAGCTTAAAGGGCTCAGGTATCGGGCCTCAGGTTTGACTGCGGAAATCTATGAAGAACTGGGCATGTCCATTGTGACCCTGCCCGGAGGCGAAATAGTTTCAGCCCTGGAGCGCGGCATCCTGGACGGCGCAGAATTTATGGATCCCACTTCAGATAAAGATCTGGGCTTTCAAGACGTGGTCAAGTATTACCATGCCCCAGGCATCCACCGTCACACAGGTACCCTGGAGCTCCTGGTCAACAAGGATTCCTATGAGAAACTCCCTGAAGACCTGCAGAAGATCATAGATATTGTCAGCCGAGAAAACCTGTTGCGGGCCCTGGTGCGGTTGGTCACAGAGAATGTGGATGACCTGGAGGAATTGAGGACCCGCTATAATGTCGAGCTCGTGGACACCCCCCCCGAGATTATCGAGGCTACTTTGGCAGCCTGGGACAGTGTTGCTGAGGGTTATATGGATAAAGATTCTTTCTTTGCTGAGGTCTATCAGTCCCAAAAGGATTTTGCCGAGAAGATGGTCCCTTTCCGGCGCAGCTTCTATGTGCCCTATGAACTGGCTGCAGATTATTACTGGCCACCTGAAGACGAATAATAAAACCCGCGGGTTGAGCGATGCAGGCACTGCTCAACCCGCGGGTAATATTTTGTCGATTTTGCCTGGCTAGTGTACATAATTTAGATCATTTATTCATCAGGGGAGTAAATATTTTGGAACGTTTACTCAGTTACGTAGACCTCCTCAGTGAATTCAGCGGCAAATTATTTGCTTGGTTGATTATTATCTTGACCCTGGCCATAGTTTACGAGGTGGTTTGCAGGTATATATTCAATGCGCCTACGATATGGATCTGGGATTTTAGCTATATGTTGTATGGGGCGCATTTCATGATGGGGGCTGCTTACACCTTGAAGCATAATGGCAATGTACGCATTGATCTATTTTATAGCAGGCTCTCTGCCCGGGGGCAGGCTATTATAGACTTGTGCCTCTATCCCATATTTTTCTTTCCTGCTGTGGGCGTTTTGTTTTGGGTCGGCTGGGACCATGCGCAATATTCCTGGCAAATCCGGGAAGTCTCCAGCATGACCATGTGGCGCGCCCCTATCTACCCCTTAAAGACGGTCCTGCCTGTGGCTACCGGTCTGCTGCTGCTCCAGGGCATAGCTGAATTCATGCGCCTACTGATTAAGGTTTTCGGGAAAAAGGGATAAGAATTTCATATGGATCCTCAATTATTGCCTTTACTGATGTTTGTTGTCCTGCTGGTCGGGGTCATGGCCGGCTATCCTCTGGCTTTTGTGCTCATGGGTACCGGCCTGATATTTGGTCTTCTGGGCTGGGGAGCTCCGGTATTTGACCAGATGGCTTCCCGGACCTATGGTATCATGACCAATGATGCCCTGATTGCAGTGCCTTTGTTCATATTTATGGGCTATATGATGCAGCGCTCCGGGGTGGCAGACAAGCTGTTTGCCACCCTGCAGCATGTCTTTAGCTCATTAAAAGGTTCTCTGGCTCTGGCTACTATAGTGCTGGGCACTATTCTGGCTGCAACTACAGGCATAGTCGGGGCCTCTGTGACTATGATGGGCTTGCTGGCTTTGCCTTCCATGCTTAAAAGGGGTTATGACATTCCGCTTTCCAGCGCCACTGTTTTGGCTGGAGGCACACTGGGTATCCTGACCCCGCCCAGTATCATGCTGATCCTGTATGGACCCATGGCCGGGCTGTCTATTGCCAGGCTGTTTGCCGCGGCGATCGTTCCCAGCCTGATCCTGTCTGGCTTATACATGGTCTATATTGCCATTCGCTGTATAAAAAACCCAGCGCTGGGCCCGGCCCTGCCCCCGGAAGACCGAGATATCCCCTTGCCACGATTGCTTTATGATTTACTGACCGCCCTGCTTCCGCCTCTGGCCTTGATTTTTGCTGTTCTGGGCTCCATATTTTTTGGTCTGGCTGCGCCTACAGAGGCAGCAGCAGTAGGCGGATTCGGGGCCCTGGTCATGTGTGCTGCCTACAGGAAGCTGACCTGGAGCAATATCAAGGAGGCTGTTTATTCTACTTTGCGCACTTCGTCCATGATATTGATTTTAACCGTAGGGGCCACAGTGTTTACCGGGGTGTTTCTGGCTTTGGGCGGAGGACCCATTATCGAAGATTTGTTGCTGGGCATTGACTTACCGCCGTTTGGGGTCTTGATCATAGTCATGATCATCGTCTTTGTGCTGGGCATGTTTATAGACTGGATTGCTATTTTGCTGATCCTGGTACCTATATTGACTCCGGTGGTCAAAGCCCTGGGATTTGACCCTTTATGGTTCGCCATGGTGGTCTGCATCAATCTGCAGATGTCCTACCTGACCCCGCCTTTTGCCTATTCTATTTTTTACCTAAAAGGCGTGGCGCCGCCTGAAGTCGAGTTGACTCATATTTACAAAGGGGCTATTCCATTTGTGGGCCTGCAATTGATCGGGTTGATTCTGGTCATTGTTTTCCCGGAATTAGTGACCTGGCTGCCCAAAGTGATTTATGATTAAGATCTTGCTTGTCTTGTTTCAAGATGCATTTTTGAGTAATGTGGGCAAAAATTATATTATAAGTTAGATTGTTATGGACTCAGAAACCAAGACTCAGCAAGAGCAGGCTCAGGATGCAAGCAACCCTAAGGACACCGGCCAGATAGGCTGTGTTGAAGCTGACAGAGACTGCTCTGAGCAAACTGCAAATAAGAACAGGCTTGGTACAGCCCCGGGAGTTGGATCGAAAATGACCAGAATAGGCATGATTGGTACCGGAAACATGGGCGGGGCCCTGCTTAAAGGCTGGAGCAAGAATAAGCAGCTGGAATTGTCTGGTCTGGATCTGGATCAAGACCGGTTACAGCAATTAGCTCAAGAAACAGGGTTGATCATTAGAACAAGTATTCCTGAATTGGTAAATAACAGCGATTATATTGTCCTGGCTGTCAAGCCCCAGCAGATGCACGAAGTCCTGGAGCAAGTAGCCCTGGACATTCAAAAACAGCAGTGCCTGATTTCAATTGCTGCAGGGGTCAAACGGGAAAGCATTGGTACATGGAGCGGGCATACCTGCCCGATAGTCCGGGTCATGCCCAACACCCCGGCGTTGGTCGGTGCCGGAGTGTTTGCCCTGTGCTATGATGATCGCAAGCTGTCCACAGAGCAGAAGGATTTTATCCTGGATCTCTTTCAGCAGTTGGGGCAAGTGCATATATTAAAAGAGAGCTTTTTTGATGCCTTTACAGCCCTGGAGGCCACTGGACCTGCTTATGTGTTTTATTTCATGGAGAGTATGGTTGAGGCCGGAGTGGCAGTAGGGTTTACAAGAAAGCAAAGCCGGGAAATGGTTGTTTCCCTTTTGGAAGGTTCAGCCAAAATGGCCCGGGAAAGCGAGCAACCTGCCTCTATTCTAAGGGAGATGGTCACCTCTCCAGCTGGGACTTCCAGTGCAGCCATGCGCGTCTTATATCAAAATGCTGTAGGCAGCGCCTTTATTGAGGCCGTGATTGCAGCTGAAAAAAGGAGTCAGGAGCTGGGAAATCAGTAAGCCCGGAAAACAAGTTACCTGGTGTAGACCTTGTTCTGGTCTGGCCACGGCCATTTGTAGCAGTCAATAGCTTATAGTCTTTTTCTGCGCTCCAGCTCTTCTTAGATTTCCTTGAATAACTTTTAATTCTAGCCTAGAATAGCCAGACAGATCCAGATGTTGCTGGCAAGCAGGATAATTCTGTCCATCTGTTAAATCCGGCAGTCTATCAGCTCCAATTCTAATCTTCAGGACTTGGTCCTATGCAAGAAACTGATTCCCGCTATCAGCAAGAGCTTGATTTTTTATACAATCTGCAAAAATACGGCATCAAGTTCGGACTATCGCAAACTGCTAATCTGTTGCAAGGCCTGGGCAATCCACACCATGGCCGTAAATTCATACATATTGCCGGCACTAACGGCAAGGGCTCAGTAGCTTGTTTTTTACGGAGCATTCTTCAACTGGCAGGCTATAAGACCGGACTTTACACTTCTCCCCATCTGGTCAGTTTCCGGGAACGGATACAGGTCAACAACACTCTGATCTCTCCATCTGAAGTGGTGGATCTGGTGCATAGACTGCGGCTGGTTTTGAACTCACAAGAACCGCCCACATACTTCGAAGCGGTTACCGCCATGGCCTTGTATTATTTTGCCCGGAAAAATACAGAGATAGACATCATCGAGGTGGGTATGGGCGGTAGACTGGATGCCACCAATCTAGTCCAGCCCCAGGTCAGTCTGATTACTAATATTAGTCTGGAACATCAGGAATTTTTGGGCCGCACTCTACAGCAGGTGGCCCGGGAAAAAGCCGGGGTGATTAAGCAGCGCACACCAATACTCAGCGCTGCCAGCCAGTCCAGCGTACGTGCCCTGTTCGCCAGGACTGCTCAAGAGAAAAATGCCCCTTATTATCAGTCTGGTTTGGATTTCAGGGTCAGGCGCTGTAAAGATGATTTTACATATTTTGGACTGCAGCAAAAAATGAAGTCATTGCGCGTAAACCTGCTGGGCGCGCATCAGCTACAAAATGCCGGATTGGCTTTGGCCACATGTGAAGTTCTGGTTTCCAGAGGTTGGCAAATAAAGGCCGAGCACATGCGGCAAGGTCTGCAACAGGCTTTCTGGCCGGGCAGGATGCAGCTGGTAGAGGATAGTCCCAGAATCATGCTGGACGGGGCGCATAACCCGGCAGCCATCAAGGTCTTGGCCCAGAGCCTTAACTCAAGGCTGGCCTACCAGCGACTGATACTGGTTTTGGGCATCATGGCCGACAAAGATATTGAAGCTATGCTGGCCCAGATTTTGCCCAAGGCAGACCATGTCATTTTCACCAGGCCGGTCTATGAACGGGCCCTGGATCCGGAAGTCCTGCAGGCCAGGGCTGCTCCCTGGAAAGTATCCGGAGATACAGCTCCAAGCCTGGCCCAGGCTCTGGGACAGGCCAGGACTATAGCCGGAGATGAAGATTTAATCCTGGTCTGCGGGTCTTTGTTCACTGTAGGCGATGCCCTGCAACACCTGCAGTGCTTACCTTGAAATTTAACAGAGCCAAATTTTATACCCCAATTTGTGATCTTGAGAGTTCAAAGTTCAAGGTTCAAAGTTCAAGGTTAAGGCAATAAATTCAGG
>CAZLUR010000030.1:0-8390 GCA_964562725.1 uncultured Desulfohalobiaceae bacterium
CTGAGGGAGTGCCTTCTGGCCCACCTGATGGAGTGCCCTCTGGCCCACCTGATGGTGTCCCCTCTGGGCCTCCAGGCGGAGCACCCTCTGGGCTTACTTAACACTCCAATCATTTATTGGCGTTGCGCTCCTGCCAACCCGCGGATGAGAGGATCTCCAAGGGGCTAAGCAAGATTGCTCCCGTGTCCACCACTCATCCGCGGGGCAATATGGCGACAGAATACAGTCCAAATATGACTTGACTTTCAGGGCTGGTACTTCTATTAGTACTGGCTATGGTATCCAGGATATAACCTGTTGATTTATTTGGCGTCCCCAGGGGGATTTGAACCCCCGTCGCCGGCGTGAGAGGCCGGTGTCCTGGGCCGTGCTAGACGATGGGGACGCATTTGGTGGGTCGTGCAGGATTCGAACCTGCGACTCTCGGCTTAAAAGGCCGATACTCTACCAGCTGAGTTAACGACCCGCACAAATTCATAATTTTATGCTGCAGCTCAGGTTTTGTCAAGAAAAAATCAAAGTCTTGCCTGGCTAAGCCTCATAGCGGATCAATTTTTTCCAGTCCCTGCATATAGGGTCTCAAGGCTTTTGGTATTATAACTGAGCCGTCCTGCTGTTGGTGGTTTTCCAGGATGGCAATCAAAGTCCGGCCTACGGCAAGGCCTGAACCATTCAAGGTGTGCACCAAATCTTTTTTATTGTTTTTGGAATTTTTGAAACGTATATTTGCACGCCTGGCCTGAAAATCCTCAAAATTGGAGCAGGAGGAGATTTCCCTGTAGGCCTCTTGCCCAGGCAGCCAGACCTCAATGTCATAGGTCTTGGCAGCAGAAAAGCCCAGATCTCCACTGCACAAGGTGACCACCCTATAATGCAGATTAAGCCGCTGCAGGACTGTTTCCGCATGCTGGAGCAGGATCTCCAGTTGCTGATAGGAATCATCAGGATGGGCAAACCTGACCAGTTCCACCTTATTAAATTGGTGCTGGCGGATCAAACCTTTGGTATCCTTGCCATAGGAGCCAGCCTCAGACCTGAAGCAGGGCGTATAAGCAGCATAGGCCAAAGGCAAGTCCTGCTCGCTCAAATTTTCATCAGCATGGATGTTGGTCACCGGGACCTCGGCAGTGGGGATCAGATAATAACTCCAGTCCTCAATCTTGAATAGGTCTGCAGCGAATTTAGGCAATTGTCCAGTGTTTTGCATGCTTTGGGCATTGACCATGAAAGGAGGCAGCACTTCCTGGTAGTGGTGTTCATTGCACTGGATATCCAGCATGAAGTTGATCAAAGCCCTTTCCATCTTTGCAGCCCAACCCCAGTAAAGGGCAAACCTGCTGCCTGTGATCTTGGCGGCTCGTTCAAAGTCCAGGCCGCCCAGTTTAGGCCCTAATTCCCAGTGGGGCTGGGCCTGAAAACTGAAGTCCGGTTTTGCACCCCATTTTTTTACTTCCAGGTTGTCTGCATCACTATCTCCTTCAGGCACGTCCGGATGGGGTACATTAGCTATGGAGAGCCTCAGAAACTGTATTTCTTCTTCCAATTGTTTCTTACGGGTCTCCAGTTCTTTTATGCTCTCCCCAACCAAAGACAGTCTGGATATCAATTCATTGGCCGCCAGGCCTTTCTTTTTCAACTCACCTACTTCAGCCGAAGTCTGATTACGCTCTTGGCGCAGTTCTTCAACTTCTTGGATTAGGCTGCGCCTTTGTTGATCCAGTTTCAAAAAACGATCTATATCCAGATCAATCTTTCTCATGCGCAGGGCATTTTTTATGAGCTCGGGATTTTTTTGGATAAACTTCAAATCAAGCATGGTGCAAGGCCTTGGGTTAGGGTTCAATTCCTAGCATAAAACTTCCAGGCAGTAGTCGGGCTGCTACTGGGAACGAGCGTCAGAGAGCACCATAATGCGCTGTAAATCCAGGGTCAAGCCAGAACATCCCAGAAATTAAAAAACAGGGGCGCAAAATGCATTGCGCCCCTGTTTTTAAAGAAGCCGGACACCCAAGGGCAGCTGTTACCGCTGCTCCCTTTCGGGCCTGACGGGGTTGGCAGTGCCCCTGCCGCCCGGCTTCTTTTATTAATAAAAAAGGTGGCGGAGAGGGAGGGATTCGAACCCTCGGTGCCGGGTTACGGCACACACGATTTCCAATCGTGCTCCTTCGGCCAGCTCGGACACCTCTCCCCAAAAAGATAAAAATACCATGTATTAGAGTTATTGACAAGTCATGCTGTAAGCTTTGCAAAAGTCATTACAGAAGCAACTGCAATAAAATTAAGGCTTCTTGTCTTTGTCCTGCCGCAAACTGCAGCTGTCCCCTGAGTCAGGGCCTCAGCCCTTGATGCCCAATTTGGGGAAAACAAACTTGATCAGGGCTATCCAGACGGTTACAACAATTAATACAGTCAGTAATGTCTTCATGGCTGAATCTCCTGTTTATTCAACTGCAATGGTTTGTCCGGTGAGCAGCCTGTAGGCTTCCAGATACTTGTGGCCAGTTTCCTGGACAACCTCTTTTGGCAGCCTGGGCGGTGCTGATTTTTTGTCCCAGTTCTGGTTCAGCCAGTCCCGGAGGTATTGTTTGTCAAAGCTGGGCTGACCCTGTCCCGGCTGATAAAGGCTCTTGGGCCAGAATCTGGAAGAGTCCGGGGTAAGCACCTCATCAATCAGCAATAGTTCATTTTGCCACAGGCCGAACTCGAACTTGGTATCAGCAATGATCAGTGCTTTGCTCTCAGCAAGCCTGCAAGCCTGGGCATAAATCTGCAACGAAAGTTGTTGCACTTTTTCCAGCAGTTCCCTGCCTACTGTATTTTCTGCCTGTTCCAGGGTAATATTTTCATCGTGAGCCCCTACCTCAGCCTTGGTGGAAGGAGTGAACAAAGGTTGAGGCAAAGGGTCGGACTCTTGCAGTCCTGATGGCAATGAGTACCCGCAAACCTGGCTTGTTCTCTGGTAATCCTTCCAGCCCGAGCCGCTTAAATAGCCGCGCACAATACATTCCACAGGCAGGGGATCTGCCTTGCGCACAATCACTGATCTGCCTTGAAGCTGATCCTGGTGCTTGTGTAAGGGCTGCGGATAACGCTCTGGTTCAGTCTCCAGCAAGTGATTTTGTACCAGGTCCTGGAATTTTTGCATCCAAAATATGGTCAACTGGTTCAGAACTACTCCCTTATAGGGAATAGGGTCAGGCAAGACCACATCAAAGGCGGACATCCGATCCGTGGTGATGATCAAGAGCTTGTCCTGATCCAGGGCATATATATCCCGTACCTTGCCTCTGGAAAGCAATGGGTATTCCTGAATATCGGTTTGTTGAACCACCTGCATAAAAAACTCCTAGTTGTTTTGTGTTCCGCACCTGATATCCACGCTGCGCGCGTGGGCCTCTAATCCCTCCAACCTGGCCAGTCTGGATATCTTATCCGCATTTTGGGTCAAATATTCTCGGGATCCAGCCAAGATAGAGCTTTTCTTACAAAATGTCTGTACTGAAAGTGCTGAAGCAAACCTGGCCGAATGCATGGTGGGCAGGGTATGGTTTGGTCCTGCAAAGTAATCGCCAACAGACTCAGGACTTAGCCGGCCTAAAAAAATCGCTCCGGCGTTTTTTACTTTTTGCAGCCAAGGCCAGGGATCCAGCAGGCAAATCTCAAGGTGCTCAGGGGCAAGATCATTAGCTAACTCCAGGGCCTGCTTCAGATTTTGGACCTGGACCAATCCTCCCCAGCGGGCCAGCGACTCCCGGGCGATTTCCTGCCTGGGCAGGGTTTGCAGCTGTGCCTGCAGGGCATATTCAGTTTTTTTGATAGTTTCTGCAGAGGTCGAAATTAGCAGCGCTGCAGCCAATGGATCGTGTTCTGCCTGAGAGAGCATGTCTGCAGCCAGCCAGTCAGGATTGGCCTGTTCGTCTGCCAGGATGACAATCTCACTGGGACCAGCCAGCATGTCTATGCCCACTTGGCCTGTAAGCATTTTTTTGGCCAAAGTCACGTATATATTGCCTGGTCCTGCAATAACATCCACTCTGGGTACACTTTTTGTACCAAAAGCCATGGCTGCCACAGCCCAGGCGCTGCCCAGGGCATATATTGCCGGCAACCCCAAAAGATAGGCAGCAGCCAAGGTATAAGGGTTCAGGCTGCCATCTTCTCTGGGCGGGGTACAGACCACGATTTCTTCAACACCTGCTATCTGGGCAGGAACTACACCCATGACCAGGCTGGAAATTAGGGGAGTTTGCCCTTTGTTCCCACCAGGCACGTACAGTCCAGCCCTTTGCACCGCTCTGACCAGCTGTCCAAGGATTATGCCCTGCTGTTCCAGGCTGATCCAGGAGTTCTCCTTTTGCCTTTGATGAAAAGCTCGAATATTTTTAATACATTCTTGGATCAGAGCCAAGTCAGACTCAGGAATCTGGTGCAGGGCTTGCTCCATTTGAGCTGGGCCAACCTTGAGCTGTTCTGGTGCAAAATGGCTGCAGTCAAATTTCCGGCAATACTCTAATAGTGCTGTGTCTCCTTCCATTTTGACCTTTTGCAGTATTTGCCGCACTTGGTCATAGAGACCCTGATCCAGCTCCTCTCTGGCCAGCATCCTGTCTTTGATCTGCTGCAGGTCTTTGTGCTCCTGGATATAAAATAAAGGGCAGGTCATGGCGCGTTTTTTCATATTGGTTGTTTCCGACTTTTCTGATCTGGGTTGCTAAAAATTGGCTGATAGCGCCCTGGATGTCAAGAAATATTGTGCACCCTCTAAATTATAAGACAAGCCAGCCTGAGGCTAGGAAGCCTGGCTTGAGCTTTTTTTAACTATATAGTAAATTTTTAAAAATACTTGAGTGGCCTACTCGGTAAAAAATTTTTTGCTTTTTAGGACAGGATCAAGGAGGCTGAGGATTTTACAAAACCTTAAAAGCTGGCTGGTAGATAGGATCGACCATGATCGTCGGATATCGGGTAAGGGGCAGGATGAGCAGCTGTTTGAGGACAAAATTTTTTAAAAAAGGTGAATTGTCATGACCAATTATTTCGGGCCGGAAGGGCCACGCCCTGAACAGCCCCAGTTCAGTCTTGAAGATCTGGATCTGTCCAAGATCAACCGGATGGCCAAACTGGGACTTTTATTCCTAGGTCTTATTTTGTTGTGGCTGGCAATCAGCTGGGGGCATAGTTTTTATACTGATTGGCTTTGGTACAAAAGCTTGGGCTATGAATCAGTTATCTTAAAGATTGTGACCAGCAAATTTTTTCTGTTCATTCTGGGGCTGGGTATATTTTTGATTTTGGCTGCTCCCAATATTTATCTGGCTTATAAGCATATTGCCGGCCTAAGGCCTGCTAATCCCAATATACCCCTTAATTTATATCAATCAGCACAGAAACTGCTGGGCTGGGGTGCCTTGATTGTGATGATTCTGGCTGCGATTGTGCTGGGCACGATGCCCTCCTCTGAATGGGAGACTGTGCTGCGTTTCTTGTATCAGTTACCCTTTGGGCAACAGGAACCAGTCTTTGGCAAGGATTTTTCGTTTTATATCTTCACTATTCCTGTTCTGGAATTTTTCCGCTCCTGGCTCATAGGTGCGATTATAGCCATTATCATTCTGGTTGGAGCTATATATTACTTAAGCAGTATACTCCGGGGCGAGGCATTTTCTTTTAGCGGGAAGGTGGTCTCCCATTTGGCCATCCTGGCAGCTGCCGCCTTGGTGCTGGTAGCGATTGGGCACTGGCTAAGTCGTTACGAGCTGCTGCACTCTACTTTAGGCACAGTGCATGGAGTTGGCTATACTGATGCAAATATCCTCCTGCCTGGTTATGCTTTGCTCACATTTGTGGCCCTGGTCTGTGCCGGAATATTGTTATACGGGGCTTTGACCAGCAATAAAAAGCTTATTATCTGGCCTGTGGTGGCCTGGCTGGCTTTGAACATCCTGATCACAGTAGTTGCTCCCAGCCTGGTGCAGCGCCTGGTGGTGGAGCCCAGCGAATTGGCCCGGGAAAGAACCTATCTGGAGAATAACATTCAGTACACCCGCAACGCCTTTGGCCTGGAAGATCTGATCTCCAAAAGCCATCCTGCCCGGGGCGCAGTGGACCGGGATATTGTTGAGGCCAATCAGGGCACCATTCAAAATATCAGGCTCTGGGATGAAGGCCCTTTGTTGCAGAGCTATAATCAGATTCAATTTTTCAGATTGTACTATGACTTTCTGCAGGTGCACACCGACCGCTACACAGTGGACGATGAGCTGAGGCAGGTTATGCTGGCCACCAGGGAGCTTTCTGCCGACAAGCTGCCCTCTGAGGCCCAACGCTGGGTGAATAGACATCTGCAGTTTACCCACGGCTATGGAGTGGCTACTTCGCCGGTAACAGAAGTGGAAGCAGGCGGCAGGCCCAGTTTCTTTCTCAGTGATGTGCCCCCTAAAGGCAAGATGGACCTGGAAAGACCAGAGATTTACTATGGCCTAAAAAGCCTGAATTATCTCGTGGTGCGGACCAGGATGCAGGAGTTCAACTATCCAGGACCTGAGGGGCCGGTCTATACCCATTACCAGGGCTCTGGAGGAGTCGAGCTGAGTTCTTTTTTCCGCAAGCTGATGTATGCCTGGAAATTTAAGGATATTAATATCCTGATTTCCGGGGAAATTACTGGAGACAGCCTTATCCAGTACCGCAGGACAGTCCCGGAAAGGTTCTCCACACTTTCTCCCTTTTTAATGCGGGATGGAGAAGCATACAGCGTGGTGGCAGACGGTCGCTTGTTCTGGATACAGGATGCCTATACCACTTCCAGGCGTTACCCCTATTCCACTCCCTGGCAGAATAATTTCAATTATATTCGAAACAGCGTGAAGGCAGTGATGGATGCCTATAATGGAGATATCAACTATTATGTTTTTGATCCGAATGATCCCTTGATCCAGACTTATCAGGCCATTTTCCCGGATCTTTTTAAACCCTTGGAAGAAATGCCGGAATACCTGAAAGAACATGTGCGCTATCCTCAGGATCTGTTTACTGTGCAGACCCAGATGCTATTGCAGTACCACATGCAAGATCCGGTGGTTTTTTACAATAAAGAGGATCAATGGTCAGTTCCCCAGCAGTCTTCATTCGGCGAGACAGAGATCTTAAGACCATATTATATTGTAGCCAGGCTGCCTGGGGAAGAAAAGGAAGAATTCCTGTTGATTCAACCTTTTACTCCGCAAAACAGGCATAACTTGGTGGGCTGGATGGCTGCGCGCATGGACGGGGATAATTACGGGGAATTGATCCTGTTCAGGTTTCCTTCAGGCCGACATGTTGACGGCCCAAAACAGGTAGAGGCCCGGATAGACAACGATGCCGTCATATCAGAGCAATTCACGCTATGGGGCCAGGTAGGATCAGAGGTCTCCCGGGGCATTCTCCTGGTCATCCCGGTGGGGGATTCCTTGTTGTATGCAGAGCCGATCTTTCTAAAGCCTGACACCTTGGAATTTCCTGAGCTGAGACGAATTATCCTGACTGATTCCAGACAGGTGGTCATGCATCAGACATTGGATGATTCCATTGATGCCTTGGTGGGCAGGTTGCCTGCAGTAGCGCCGGTGACAGAGGAGGACCAGCCAGTGCAGGCCCAGGAACCTGTGCAGCCAGGCTTTAGGGAAGGCCTGGAGCAGGCCATAGAGGGCCTGCAGGATGTGGTGGATCAGCTGAAAGATCTGCTGCGCTAACAGGCTGTGCAGGTGCGCCTGCAAAAAGTCAGAAGTGCAGGCGCAGAGGACAGATGACTGAAAACAGAGGACAGAAAAATCAGAAAGTTATACATCCAATCTTTTCTTGACCTGGGGGCAAAGATATTTTTTGCAGTTTCGTCTGTACAGATGCAGCTTTATATTACTTAACTCAGGAGGAAAGCAATGAACAGAATGCCTGGAGGGCTCTAAAACTCGGTGTGATTACAGTAGGACCATAAACTGTTCCTGCTGTGATCCCTGTTTTGCCTCTCAAATCTGTCGAGAGAAGCCTGGTTTGTTGCTCCTCGCCCTTACGAGGGCAGGCTGCACTGGAGTGACGGGGAAGGATTGGTTGTTTACTGCCTGATATTCTGGTCAGGGATTCTTGAATCATGCGCCTTACAAAAATAAAAGCCTGGCTTTTTTTGGGGCTGCTCTGGATAGTTCTGCTTCTTGTGCAGACCCCCTTTGTTTTGGTCTGGGCAGAGGAACCGGGCAGGGATTTCTCCTGCTGGAAAGACCCTTTGTCTTTGGTCCAGGAGGTACAGCTGGTTGAAATTACTGATTATTACCAGGCTGTAGGCAGCATTCAGCCTTTGCAGGAGACCCGGATCAGCTCTCAGATCCAGGCCAGGGTGCAGAAGGTGCTGGTTC
>CAZLUR010000030.1:8400-24019 GCA_964562725.1 uncultured Desulfohalobiaceae bacterium
GCCCGGAGACCGGGTCAGACCCGGGCAGGAACTTTTGATCCTGGACGACAGAGAGTTCAAGTCCAGGCTGGGGCAGATCAGGCAAGAGCTTAAAGCTGCCCAAGCAGCCAAACAAAGGGCCGGTCAGGAAGTGGAAGCAGCCGGGGCCCGCTTGCAGGAAGCAAAGCCTGACTATGAGCGTGTCAGTAAATTACAGGAGCAGGGCATGGCCAGTCAGCAGATGCTGGACCGGGCCAGATCAGCTTTTTTGCAGGCCAGGGCTGGCCTGGAGCAGGCCCAAATGGCTTTGCAGGAAGCAAAGGCCAGGGAGCAGGGTCTGCAGGAGAAGGTCTTTGAACTACAGGTGCTGCTGGATTATACCAGGATCAAATCCCAGGATCGGGCAGAGGTGGTGCAGCGTATGGTGGAGCCTGGGGATGTGGCCATTCCTGGCAGGGCTTTGCTCAGGCTTCAGAGCAGGCACAATCTGTGCATGGAGGCTCAGGTCCCTGAAGGCTTGCTGCAGCATGTGCTCTTCGGCAGGGATTATACTGTGCATGTGGATCCTTTGGACCAAGACTTCCAGGCCAGGGTCAGAGAGGTGGAGCCTGCAGCTGACCCGGGCAGCAGGAGTTTTTTGGTTAAATTGGATCTACAGCAGGCTTCTGAAGAGCTTTATCCGGGCATGTTCGCCCGGTTTATGCTGGATTTTGGAGAGCAAAAACTTATTGTGGTGCCCTTTGCTGCTGTGCGGCATATCGGGCAGCTGGAGACAGTACAGGTGCTTAAGCAGGGCAAAGTCAGCACCAGGCACGTACGTTCAGGCAGAAGAATAGGCGACTGTGTTCAGATCTTGTCCGGACTGGAGCCAGGGGAGAAGATCCTGTTGCAGAATAATGACAGGGCAGGAGCGGGATGGAAATCTAGCACTGATAAACAACAATTTTAACAAGTTGTATATGAAAAACGACAAAACATTGTAGTGACCATAAATCAAATTCAACAATAATTAACTTATTGGTATTATTGATTACCATCAAAGATAAAAGTAAATCCGAGTTAATATCTGACTAGGCACAAGGCTTTTTGGTTGGCTTTATCTCCTGGAAGCTGATTTTGAAGCGGGAACCAGCAACCTGGGACAATACTTTGAATTTGGAGCCAAGGCAACAAACCAGGCGGGTTTATTAGGCCATGCAAGAAAGGCCCCCTGGCATAATTTCTGCTTTAGTCCAGCCTTTTCTGTCCTCTCATATAGCCGGTATTTTTCTGATACTGGCTCTGGGCCTGGGCGCTTTTGCCATCCTGGTTACTCCCAGAGAAGAAGAGCCCCAGATCGAAGTGCCCATGGCGGATATCATTGTCCAGGCTCCCGGGGCCGGCCCTGAAGAGATAGAAAAGCTGGTAGCCACTCCTTTGGAGAAGATCCTTTGGCAGCTGGAAGGAGTGGAGTATGTCTACTCCAGCTCACAACGGGACAGGGCTGTGGTTACTGTCCGCTTTTTTGTGGGCCGGAATCTGGAAGAGGCCTTGGTCAAGCTGCACAATCAGATTATCATGCACCAGGATTTGGTCCCCTCCCTGGTCCAGGACTGGCTGGTCAAACCCAGATCCATAGATGACGTGCCCATCCTGAATCTGGCCCTGTTTTCAGCTGAGCGCTCTGATTATGAACTAAGGCGGATCGGACAAGAGCTATTGGCCAGGCTGTCTGAGACAGAGAATGTCTCCAGGGCAGAGCTCTTCGGGGGCAGGCCCAGGCAGATAAGGGTGGAGCTGGATCCGCAGCGTATGGCCGGGCGCGGGGTGGGATTATTGCAGATCCAGCAAGCCTTGCAGCAGGCTGATTTTGCCCTGACCTTGGGGGATTTTCCCCGGGAGAATAAGCAGTTTACAGTCCTGGGAGACGCCCATTTTCAGTCTGCCCAGGAAGTGGCCCGGACCGTGGTGGCCAGCCAGCAGGGCAAACCAGTATACCTGGAAGATGTAGCCCGGATCCAGGATGGGCCTGCTGAGCCTGAGAACTATACCAGGCTGGGGCTTACTGAGAGTTATAAGAAAGGCCGGGGGCTGGAACAGCTGCCCCAGAGCATGCCTGCAGTGACCCTGGCCCTGGCCAAGAAAAAGGGCAGCAATGCTGTTCATGTGGCCCAGGAACTGTTGCAGAGGCTGCAGGAGCTGAGCCCGGAGCTTTTGCCACAAGACGTGCAATTGGAGGTGACCCGCAACTACGGGCAGACTGCCCAGGATAAGGTCAGCGAGCTGTTTGCCTCCCTTTTTTTTGCTGTAGGCACAGTAGTGGTGCTTCTGGCCCTGACCCTGGGCTGGAGGCCGGCCCTGGTGGTGGCCCTGGCCATTCCGGTCAGTTTCTCCCTGGCCCTTTTCAGCAGCTTCCTGCTGGGCTACACCATCAACCGGGTCACTTTGTTCGCCCTGATCCTGTCCCTGGGACTGGTGGTGGATGATCCCATCACCAATGTGGACAATGTGAAGCGGCACATGCACTTAGGCCATCCTGGCCCGGACTATGCCACACTGGCCGGGGTCAGCGAGGTCTTCCCCCCGGTTTTGATGTCCACCCTGGCCATTATCGCCAGTTTCCTGCCTCTGTTTTTTATCTCCGGTATGATGGGACCCTACATGGCGCCCATGGCTGCTGCTGTACCCTTGACTGTAATCTTTTCCACCTTGTGCGCCATGACCCTGGTGCCCCACCTGTGCAACATTTTGCTGCGGCGTTCCAGGGCAGGACAAAGCCAGGGCAGTGGACTGCAGCAGGGGGTGCCAGCCTGGGTTCTGCAAGGCTACCGCAGGGTCATGCTGCCATTTCTGCGCTATAAAGGGCTGCGTTTGGGTCTTTTCCTGGGGGTGGTCCTACTTTTATTTCTGGCTGTCTGCCTGGTCCTGTTCAGGCTGGTGCCTTTGAAGATGCTGCCCTTTGACAACAAGGACGAGTTCCAGCTGGTGCTTGACCTGCCGGAGGGCAGCACCTTGGAGAGCACGGACTCTGTGCTGCGCGAATTTGAGGCCTACCTGGCCAAGGTGCCCCAGGTAACCAGCATCAGCAGCTTCGCAGGCCTGGCCTCGCCCATGGATTTTAACTCCCTGGTTAGGCAGTACTATGCGCGCTCAGAACCCCACCAGGGGGATATCCGGATCAATCTGTGGCCCAAGGCTGGGCGCGATGCGCCCAGCCACTCCCTGGTTTTGGCTCTGCGCCGGGATCTGCAGCAGATCGCAGACCGGCACGGAGCCAGGATGAAACTGGTGGAGGTGCCTCCAGGGCCGCCGGTGATGTCCACGATAGTGGCAGAGGTCTATGGGGATCCCGGCCAGACATATCAGGAGTTGATCCAGGCTGCAGGCATGGTGCGCAGGGTCATGCAGGAGGAGGCTTTTGTGGTGGATGTTGATGACAGTAGCATTGCCAATCAGAGGCGGATTAACTATATCCCGGATAAAGAAAAGGCCTCCTTGCACGGCCTTAGTGCGGAACAGGTGCTGCGCAGCGCAAAAATAGCCCTGCATGGGGCACAGCCTGCAGTAGTACATACTCCCTGGGAGCGAGAGCCTTTGCAGGTGCACATGGTCTTGCCCTTGAGTAAGCGCTCAGGAATAAGGGAATTGGAGCAGCTGCAGATACAGACAGGCCAGGGCATCCCTTTGAGCGAGCTGGGCAGGTTTGAATATGCCTGGCAGGAACAGCCTGTACAGCACAAGAATCTGCGCCGGGTGGTTTACGTCACGGCAGAGATGGCTGGCCAGCCACCTGGCGAGGCTGTGCTGGATATGAAGTCCAGGCTCCAGCAGGAGCCATTGCCTGCAGGTTTCTCTGTAAACTGGAGGGGGGAAGGAGAATGGAAGATCACCCTGGACGTATTCCGGGACCTGGGGATTGCCTTTGGCGCAGCACTGGCGGGCATCTACCTGCTTTTGGTCTTGCAGACCAAATCTCTGGCCCTGCCTTTTTTGATCATGTCCGCCATCCCCTTGACATTGATGGGCATCATGCCCGGTTTTTTCCTGCTCAACCTGCTCATAGGCAGGGAAATAGATGGCTTTTCTGATCCGGTTTTCTTCACAGCCACTGCCATGATCGGGATGATAGCCCTGGGCGGGATAGTGATTCGCAATTCCCTGGTACTTATAGATTTTATCCAAGGTGCCTTGCAAAAAGGTCAGGATTTCCAGGAGGCCATCCTGCAAAGCGGAGCCATCAGGCTCAGGCCCATTGTGCTTACTGCCCTGACCACTGCCCTGGGGGTCTGGCCTATAACTCTGGATCCCATTTTTTCCGGTCTGGCCTGGGCTCTTATCTTTGGCCTGTTGACCTCTACTGTGTTCACTCTGGTTCTGGTTCCAGTCAGCTACTTTGTCCTGTTCAGGCCCAAATAGGCAGTAAGCATATTTTGCTGGTTAAAAGCTGTTCAGGCTTGTCAGTCCTGCTTCCACTCCTGACTGCGCTTGCTGACCAAGGCCTGCAGCTTTTGCACCTCCTCCTGGGACATGTCCTTAAAGCGCTTCTGGGATTTTATGTATTCAGCCACAGGCAGAGGATATTCAGGGACCACAGTCTGGTTGATCAGACCAGCATCAAGTTCCAATAGCGGGAAGACCCCGCTGTCTACAGCCATGCGGCTGACCTTGAGGGCTTCGCTGGAATCGATCTTCCATCCAGGAGGACAGACTGATAACAGATGAATGAAACGAAAGCCCTTTAACTTTAAGGCTTTCTTGAATTTATTGTAGAAATCCTGGGGATAGGCGATGCAGGCCGTGGCCAGATAGGCTGGACTGTGGCTGCGCACAATGCCGAAAATATCTTTTTTGCCCAAATCGAATTCCTTGCCTCCAGGTGTGGTTGTGGTCCAAGCCCCAATTGGCGTGGCTGAGGACTGCTGAATACCTGTATTCATGTAAGCCTCGTTATCATAGCAGACATATAGGAAATCTTCTCTACGGTCTGCAGCTCCAGACAAGGCCTGCAGGCCGATATCAAAGGTCCCTCCGTCCCCGGCCCAGACCATTACTGTGACCTCTGTCCGGCCCTGGGCCAGAAGAGCCCGGCGCACACCAGAGGCGCAGGCAGCAGCAGTGGCAAAAGGTACGTGCAATAGCGGCACTGATAGAGCAGTTGTAGGGGATAGTCCTGCAATAATCGTCCAGCAGGAGGCCGGGAGAATGACAATGGTCTCCTGGCCCAGGGCTTTCAAGGCGTGGCGCATGGCAAGCGAAGCGCCGCAGCCTGGACAAGCCATATGTCCGCTGTGCATATATTCTACTTTGGTTACATTCCAGAGCATATGCTGGCCTTTTTGGCGGTTATGGATTTAAATTGAGCAGGCAAGGCTACATTGCTAGAACCAGTTGCTGCTTTGTTCGGATAATTCCCCAGCCTGCCCCACTACTTCCTGTACTGTGTCTGGAAAGACCTCTTTGCCTCCCAGGCTGATTACCACATCAAGAATGCGCGGCCTTTTTTTTAGATGATAAAACGCCGCACGCAATTCCTGGGACAAGGTGCCTCCAGCGCCATAGGACACGGCTCTGTTAAAGACAAGTACCTGTTTGGCCCGGCCCAGCACCTGGATCAACTCTTCTCCGGGAAAGGGCCTGAACATATACAACTTGGCCAGACCCACTTGTTGCCCCTGCTCACGCAGCTGGTCTACAGCCACCCGCACTGTACCAGCCAGAGCGCCGCTGACCAGTATAATCGTTTCTGCGTCTTGGCATCTATAAGGTTGCACAGCTTGGTAGCTGCGCTGGAAATATTGTTCAAATCTGGCAGATTCCTCAGCCAGAATGCCTGGCAGGGTTTGCATTGTTTTAGCCAAAGATTTTCTTAAATTGTAGTAATGATCAGCAGCAGCAGCAGCTCCAAAGCTCAGAGGGTTTTCAGTGTCCAGAAAATATGGTGCTTGATATCCGGGAAGAAAATCGTCTACATCTGTCTGGGTGGGCACATCCAGAGATTCCATGGTGTGCGAGAGGATGAAGCCGTCAATATTGACCATGATCGGCAACATCACCTTTTGGGCCAGGTTGTGGGCCAGGATAATGCTGTCCAGAGCTTCCTGGGCTGTCTCAGCATAGAACTGCAGCCAGCCAGTGTCCCGCTGGGACAAGCTGTCGCTTTGATCAGCCCAGATGTTCCAGGGCGCACCCAGGGCGCGATTGGCATTAACCAGGACCATGGGCAATCTGGATCCCGAGAACCAGTGCAGCATCTCATGCATCAGGGCCAAGCCCTGGGAGCTTGTGGCGGTAAAGGTCCTGCTTCCTGCAGCTACCGCGCCGAAACAGGCTGCTATAGCAGACATCTCAGACTCTGTTTTGATGAATTCACAATGCAATTCACCCTTTTCCACCATCAAGGACAGAGTTTCTGTAATATGCGTCTGGGGGGTGATAGGATAAGCAGCTATGACTTGCGGCCGGCAGAGCTTGGCCCCGAAAGCCACGGCATCGCTGCCCAGGAGCATGTCTTTTTGAGCGCTGGCAGTAGAAACTTCTTGTTTTTGAGGCATTACAGGTCCTCCTGCATCTTGATCACCCCGCGGGGGCAAATTGCAGCACACAGACCGCAGCCCTTACAATGCTGCTCGTCTATTTCAGGCCCGGCCCCCTTTGATTCATTTTCCGGCAGGCTGATAGAGACATCCGGACAGAAAAACCAGCACAAACCGCAGTTGTTGCAGGTACCGCAGCCCAGACAACGGGAAGCGGTCTCCAGCACATCCTCTATGTTCAGTTGCCCGCGTATTTCAGCAAAGCCGGAGCTTCTTTCCTGAGCATCCAATTCCGTCAGCTGGATGTAAGGCCTGGCAGGAACAAAATCCAAGCAAAGCTCGCTGGAGTCAAGTTCAGGCGAATTATCCGGCTCAGGAAAAATATCCGAGCCCAGTCCGGGATCAATACGCCTAATAATATCCTGGGCCCCGTCCTTGCCGCTGGCCAGGGCCAGGGCCACGGTAGCTGCGCCGGTCTTATAGTCTCCGCCCAGGAACACCCTGTCTAGTTCAGGTGGATTCATGTGCGCACTCTGGCCAACAGCCAGCACCAGGCTGTCCACTTCTAGCTCCTCAGCCCGGTCCCCGGACTGGATAGAGTCCTGGCTTTTCTCGGCTTTATTTAGCTTCAGCAGCAGTCTGTTGCCCTGCCAATCAGCATCGCCCACCAAGCGCTCTTCAAACAGCCTGACCCCCTCCTCCAGGGCCTGGGTCTTTTCCTCAGGGTAGGCCGGCATCTCCTGGAAACTGCGACGATAAATGATCTGCACCTGCTTTGCGCAGCGAACCAACGATCTGGCCACATCCACAGCCACATTGCCCCCGCCTACAACTGCGAATCGCTGCTTTCTGGGGATCAGTCCCTGATTCAACTCTTTTAGCAGATTTAATCCTGGCAGAACCCCCTGTTTTATTTTTTGGAATTCCTCGGGGATGATGGACCCGCCCAGACCAGGGGCGCAGAAGACAAAGTCAAACTCCTGCAAAAGGGCAGGGATCTCATCAGCCTGGATCTCCTGATTCAGGCTGAGTTCAATATCCAGACTGTTAAGCAGGTTGTCTATCTCTTTCTGCAGTACATCCCTGGGCAGCCTGTAAGCCGGGATGCCATAGCGCAAGAGCCCGCCTGGCAACTCTTCCTTTTCCAGGATGCTGACCTTGATTCCAGCCAAAGCCAGGAAATAAGAGGCGCAGAGTCCAGCTGGTCCGCTGCCAATGACTGCCACCCGCTCTTTGCGTTTTTCCCGGGGGGCAGGATAGGGCACTTGCAAGCCCAAATCCCCAAGATATTTCTCGATGTGGCTGGACAGGACCTCCTGCTCCCTGTTTTTAAGGCTGCAGTGCTGCTGGCAGAAGCTCGGGCAGACCCTGCCTGTAATTGCAGGCAAGGGGTTATATAAGCGCAGAAGACTAAGGGCTTTCTCCCAGTCTTTGTTCAGGACTTCCTGCATGATCCGGGGCAGGGCGTTATGCAAGGGGCAGGCAGCGACACAAGGAGCCTGTTTCATACTGACCCAGGGTTTGAAAAACTTCCAACTCCCGGTCAGGTTGGCCTCGGTGGTGGTGATGGAGATCGGAGCTTCCTGGATATCCCCTGGGGCTACCAAGCTCTCTTGGTTGATGGCTTCCATGAAAATCTCTTTTAGTTTGTTTTTTGGGCTTGTTCAAAAGCCTCCTGCAGGGCCTTTTCATTGCCTGGCAGATTGGCTGGAATAAACCTGGGCAAAGACTTCTGCAGGGCCTGCA
Source organism: uncultured Desulfohalobiaceae bacterium (assembly GCA_964562725.1). Classification (GTDB taxonomy): domain Bacteria; phylum Desulfobacterota; class Desulfovibrionia; order Desulfovibrionales; family Desulfothermaceae; genus CAZBUB01. Next base: position 16,638 of record CAZLUR010000030.1, read on the forward strand.
GGGACACCGCCTTGCTGATACCGGCAAACGCCCCCAGAATGGGTGCGTTGACCATGGGCATACTTTTTTGGCCCAGGCCGTTTCTAATTGCTATCTCGTTGATATTCATGGTTACTATTCGACAGTCCTCCTCAGGATAAGAATATTCTTCCGGGCCTTTGTGGCTGTTGATGAGCACAATTCCTCCGGGCCGGATACCAGAAGTCACATCCACGGTATGGGCCAACTTGGCAGAAAGTACCAGGACATAGTCCGGCTGGAGCACCTGGCTGCGCAGGTGGATAACTTCCTCTGAGACCCGGACAAAAGCGGCCACAGGAGCTCCCCTGCGTTCCGCCCCAAAAGTGGGAAAAGCCTGGCTGTATCTGCCTTCCAGAAAAAAGGCAAAGCCTAGTATCTGAGAAGCAACCACCGCCCCCTGGCCGCCTCGCCCGTGTATGCGTATCTCCAGCATGTTCTTTGCATCCCTTGCAGTGCTGCTGTGGCTTGAGCAAGCAAGATTCAATTATCTTGCCCTCTGGGCTGCTGCGCTGTGACAGACCATGACCAAAGCCTGGGCAGGCTCGTGATCCAAGGCCCTGAAGCCGTGCAACAGGACTGAATCGAAGTACAGGCTGTCTCCCTGCTCCAATACAATTTTTTCTGTATCCGTGGTAAACTCCAGCCTGCCTGTCAGGACAAAGGCGAATTCTTCTCCTTCATGGCTGAACCTCAACACATCCTGTTCATCTTTGGGCTCAAAACTAACCAGAAACGGCTCCATCTGTTTGAAGGCCTTGTTGTAGGCCAGGGCTTCATAGGTATAGCCCAGGTGAACCTTGCCCTGCACTTGTCTGCGCTGGGAAACGATACGTTCATGTTTGCGCACCACAGCAATCCTAGAAGAAGGTGTTTCGTGCTGTTCGTCCTGGAACAGGAGCCCGATGTCAGTATCCAAACTGGATGCCACCTTGAGCAAAGTGGATATGGGCAAAGAGACCTGTTCCTTTTCGATTTGGGAGATGAGCCCTTTGGACAATCCGGTCCTCTCTGACAGATCCTGCATGGAGAACCCTTTGTCCTGGCGCAAACGCCTGATTTTCTCTCCCAGGGCCAGATCCTGAATGTTCTTGCGCACTGTGCCAGACATGTTGGTAAACCTTTGTTCAGCGGTTAAGGTTAAATAAATGGTTCTGATGAAAAATGACCAGGGAGCAGTCTGCTTTTTGTACCTAGCTAAAGGAAATTGCTGCAAATTAGTTAGCTAGGAGCGCAGAGTGGCAATTAGTCGCAAGGGATTAAGAAGCAGGTCCAGGGCCGGAAGAATGCCCGGGAGTATAATATCTGCGGCTAAAAAACTTGCCCTGGAAGTCCCTTCCTCCAGCATGACCGCCAGACCCAGGGCCGCAGCCTGCAGCATCATCCTGTCGTTGCGGCCGTTGCCTACGCATACGCAGCTCTCAGCCCCCAGCTCCTGAATAAAGGCCAGCTTCTGCCCCGCCTGGTCCTCTTTGTCCAGGATCTTCACTGCACAGGCCCAGCCCTGCAGGCTGGCCTGGACCTTGCCAAAGGTGTCTGCGGTGATCACATGTACCTGTATCTGCTCTGCGAGCCTTTCAATGCGGCCTTGAATGCCGGGAACCGGCTCTCCGTCCAGAGCAAGGGTGCCGTTGTAGTCCATAACCAGGTGTTTTAACTGCAGCTGACCAAAGTCAGGGATGTCAATTTCAAGTACGCCGGTCATCTAAGGTCTCCTGTTTTTATTGTCACCTAATGCTAGCCATTTACTGTCATTTCTGCAAGGAGAAATTGCGTTTTGATTCAGCATCGATATCTGCAAAGGGGTTGGAGTTTTTGCCCATATTGAGCGCAGCTTATTGGCAATTACACTGAATTTCTCAAATGCAGCCGGGATGAGAGCATCCAGTTATGGACAGCTGTCTGGTCCGCAAATAGCACTAATTCTAAAAATATATTTTTTTTTGACATGAGTAATATTATTTAGTAAGAAATTCACAGCTTATATCAATAATTAAAACATGGAGGCGATATGCTGGATTCATCGTTGCTTCGATTTGTATCAAAAGTATTTTTTCTCCTGCTGCTTCCGGTGATAATTTTGCTTTGCTTGCCTTTAATTGCCTGGGCCGAGCAGATCAAAGAAGTGCGTATTGCTGACAGCAAGGGGGATTGGGGCTATCCCAATCCTTATTTCCATTATCCCCGTGGTCCTGGTTATGTGCGCATGAGCTGGATTTTCGATACCCTGGTCTGGAAGGACCACAGTGGTTACATCCCAGCCCTGGCCAGGTCCTGGTCATATAATGAACAACAAGATGCCTATATCTTTGAGCTGCAACCGGACGCCAAATGGCATGATGGTCAGCCTGTTAGGGCCCAGGATGTGGCTTTCAGCATAGAGTACTTTCAAGAGCACCCCTATGGCTGGATTACTGTGGACCATATCAGCCGGGTAGAGATTAAGGGTCCGCATCAATTGATTATTCACCTTAAAAAGCCTTATGCACCTTTTCTTTCGGATATCGGAGGCACCATGCCCATATTGCCCAAACATATCTGGCAAGCCGTGGACGAACCGAAAGAATTCAATGCACCAGAAGCCTTTATTGGCAGTGGGCCATATCAGTTTAAGGATTTCAATAAATCCCAGGGCACATATATTTATGAGGCCTTTACTGAATATTATCAGGGTCAGCCCAAGGCAGAGCGGCTCATTTATGTCCGTTCAGGGCAGCCTTTGATCTCCTTGATCTCCTACGATGTGGATCTGGCCAGTATTCAGCCGGATATGTTGCAGAGCCTGGAAGAAAAAGGCCTGGAAATCATCAGGGATGAGCGGGGCTGGAATAAAAAGCTGATGATCAACCATAAAAAAGAGCCTTTCAGCGACAGGCGTTTTCGTCAGGCCCTGGCCTATGCCATAGACCAGCAACAAATAATTGACAGGGCGCACAGGGGTTTTGGTGCGCCAGCCTCTTATGGACTGCTCTCAGTGGATCACGAGATGTACAATCCAGAAACAACAGCATATGACTTTGATCCCCATAAGGCTAGAAAGCTCCTTACTGACATGGGCTATAGTCAGACAGAGTCAGGTCTTTTCCATAAAGACGGTCAGCCTTTGCAAATTGAACTCTTGATATCCAATATTGCTGTGGGCGGCCAGAGTGTCCCGGACCGGGATGGAGAGGTCATTAAAAACCAGTTGCAGGATGTGGGTATCAAAGTGCAGTTGGTCAGTCTGGAACAGGCCACCACAGACAGCAAGGTCAGAAACTGGGATTTTGATCTGGCAGTGTCCGGGCATGGCGGAATTTCTGGAGATCCCAGGATCCTAAACGAGATGATTTCCTCCAAATACGGGGCCGGTTCTGTGAACAGCGCGCGTTATGATGTAAATCCAGAGCTAAATGAGCTCTTAAAGCAGCAAATGCTGGAAATGGACAGAGAGAAGAGAAAACAGATAGTTTATCGTATTCAAGAGCTGTATGCCCGGGAGCTTCCGGCCATTTCACTCTACTACCCAGATACATTTGCAGCCTATAATCCAGACAAAGGCATCCAGTGGTACTATACCCCGGGAGGCATCAGCAAGGGTATTCCCATCCCCCAGAACAAGATGTCACTGATTAAAGGCAATGCAGAGTAACAACCGCAAATATTTTGTCCTGTCCTATATGCTGGCCGCACTGGTCATGGTCTATGCCAGCTTTTTGCTACCCCGGCTCTTGCCCGGGGATTTTGTCACGGCCATGTATTCCAGTTCCCATGTGACCCTGGATGCGGAACAGGAAAGTAAATTGCTGGAATACTATGCAGAACAGGAGAGTTTTGCCCGGTATCTCATTGATTTTTTCAGCCTTGACTGGGGCTATTCCTATGCTTTCCAGGAACCCGTTTCCAGCCTGATCTTGGGGGCGCTGCCCTGGACATTGCTGCTCATGGGAGGCGCTCATCTGCTTTCTGTGCTGATAGGGTTCATTGCCGGGGTAGAAGCTGCCTGGAGGAGGGGGGGTAAGGCTGAAAAAATCGGGGTGGGCAGCATGACCATCCTGCAGGGAGTTCCGGAATTGGGCACTGCAGTAATCCTGCTTCTGATTTTTGGCCTGTATTTGGGCTGGTTCCCAGCAGCTGGAGGAGAAACCGCCTATGCTGATTATTCTGCAGGCAGGCAGCTTATTGATATTTTGCAGCATTTGGCCCTGCCTTATGTCACCCTTTTTCTGGCCTACATGCCAGGCAATTTTTTGTTGGCCCGGGGCAGCATGGTCCTGGTCCTGAGAGCCCAATACCTGGAAACAGCCCGGGCCAAGGGCCTGCCTCCGATACGAGTGCGCTATGCCCACGCCGCCAGAAACGCCATGCTGCCAATGGTCACCCGCTTTGGGCTGCGTATCGCTTTTATGCTTACAGGTGCCCTGGTGGTGGAGACTGTCTATTCCTACCCCGGGCTGGGGACTCTTTTATTCAATGCCATTGCCATGCGGGATCTGCCTTTAGTGCAGGGCATTGTCCTGTTTTCATCCCTTGTGGTTCTGTTTATTAATCTTGCTCTGGAAGTCATCTATATCCGGCTGGATCCCAGGGTGAAACATGCATCTTGATTTTAGATCCAGATTGATCAGGGATCCCTGGTTTCTTACCGGTTCAGCTCTGGCGCTCTTGTTTGCGCTGTTGATGGTCGCAATGCCCTGGCTGACAGCATATGATCCCCATGATATGCATTTTCAGCCCTTGAGCCCTCCTTCAGCTGAGCATTGGCTGGGTGTCAATGACGGCGGGATGGACATCTTTTCTGAACTGCTGCACGGGATAAAAAATACAGTGGCTTTCGGGCTGCTGTCCGGTCTGGTCTGTCTGGTGATAGGAGTGGGCCTGGGACTTTTTTGTGCTTGGTTCAGAGGCCTTGCGGATCTGGTTTTGATGCGAATTTCAGAAGTGCTGATGGCCATTCCGGCCATAATGATCCTGATCCTGACAGCAGCCTTTTTCCGGCCATCTCCCTGGATTCTGGCTTTGATCCTGGCCTTGCTGTCTTGGCCGAGCATTGCCAAGGTTATCCGCGCCCAGAGCCTGGTCCTGAAAAACAGCCTGCATATCAGTGCGGCCCGACAGATGGGAGCTTCTGGCTTTTACATCATTCGCAGGCACTTGTTGCCGGAGCTTTTTCCGCTTTATCTGGTCGGTTTTGCCTCCAAGGCCCGCATGGCCATATTTATGGAAGCCTCGCTCAGTTTTCTGGGCCTGTTTGATCCCAGCCGCAAGTCGCTGGGAATAATGATCAACCATGCACTCCAGTATTATTACCTGGACATCTGGTGGAACTGGCTGATTCCCCCTATTTTGTGCCTGAGCCTGCTTATCATGTGCGTCACTTTTCTGGCCATCAGCCTGGAGAGAGTCTTTGATCCGAGGTTAAAGGAATCGTTGTGAAACTGAGCATTCAGGATTTAAGCGTTATCTATAATGCAGATCAGCATCAGCTCTTGGCTCTGGACGGGGTCAGTCTGGAGCTGACTGCGGGGCGCATCACCGCCTTAGTAGGCGAGTCCGGTTCCGGCAAGACCACCCTGGGCAAGACCCTGATGGGCCTTTTGCCTGCTGATGCTTATGTCCAAGGCAGCATCCAGATGAATCAGACAGAGCTTTTGGGTCTGAGTGAAGCTGAGTATAATGAGTTTCGCTGGTCCAGGTTGGCCATGCTCTTTCAAAACGGTGCTGAAAATTTGAATCCAGTACACAGGATCCTGGATCAGGTGGCAGAACCCCTGATTCAAAAGCAGGGCCTGGCCAAAGGCAGTGCCGGGCAAGCAGCCGAAAGGGCCTTGCAGGAGCTGGAGCTGGACCCGGCCTTGGGGCAGCGCTTTGCCCATGAGCTCAGCGGGGGAGAGCTGCAGCGCTGCCTGCTGGCCATGACCTTTATTTTGGACCCGGAGGCGGTTGTTCTGGATGAGCCAACAGCAGCCCTGGACGCCATGACCAAAGCCTTGATGGGCCGGGTCATGCTCAAGGCCAAGGAACAGGGCAAGGCATTGCTGGTTATCACTCATGATCTTGATCTGGCCTCAAGCATAGCCGACCAGGTCTTGATTCTCTATTTGGGTCAGGTCATGGAAGTTCTCCCGGCCCGGGATATGTTTCTGGCCCCTTACCATCCTTATACTCTGGCTCTGGGACGCTCCTATCCCAGTCTGGAGACCCACAGGGAACTGGGAGGAATCAGGGGGGATGCCTTCTATCGCGTGCTGCACCGTCACAGGGAGAAAAACGGCGCTGTTCGGGCTCATGCCCATGTGATCAGTCCAGAAGCAAGCCATGAAGAAGGTCACCTCAGCCCCCAGGGCTGTCTTTTTCGGGAACGCTGTACTCAGGCTGTGGATGATTGTGCAGCAATCCAAGTGCCCTTGCTGGATGTCTGTGATCATCAGGTCCGCTGTCTGCGCCAGGGGATTGTGACTGCCTTGGAGCTGCAGGGAGTATGCAAGAGATTCGGCAATATCCAGGCCCTGGGCCATACTGACATCTCTTTGCGGGCCGGGGAGACGTATTGTCTGGTGGGTGAGTCCGGATCGGGCAAAAGCACCCTGGCCTTGATTGCTGCCGGAACTCTTCAGCCGGATCAGGGGCTTTGCTTTTTTCAGGGCCAGGATATGGATCAGTGGATTAAGAAGGACTACCTGTCTTTGGCCCAAAGGATCGGCATGATTCACCAGAATCCGGCCCAGGCTGTAAGTCACAGGTTTTCTGTTCTGGATATTGTTGCCGAGCCTTTAAGGATCCAAAAGCATTATCTGCACCAAGAAAATATCAAACGCAGAGTGCTGAAAGCCCTTCAAGATGTGCATCTGTCCTCTGAGCCGGAATTTATCCAACGCTATCCCCATGAGTTGAACATGGGCGCTCTGCAACGGGTATGCATTGCCAGGGCCCTGGTCACAGATCCTGCTTTTTTAGTAGCTGATGAGCCAACCAGTTCCCTGGATCCCAGTGTGCAGGCCAAGGTACTGAAATTGATTCTGGACCTGCAGATAGAAAAGGGACTGACCATGCTTTTTGTGACCCATGATCTGGGATTGGCCAGGAAGATAGGGGATCGGACCGGAGTACTGCTTGCAGGGAGTTTAGTGGAGTCAGGTCCAACAGGCCGGATATTTGAAAGGCCTGCTCATCCTTACACCAAATGCCTGATAGACGGGGCCAGAGGCCGCATAGAGCTGGGCTACGAATTTCTGGGAAGCAAACAGGCCCAAGGCTGCTCCTTTGCCGGGAGGTGTAGCCTAGTACAGGATATCTGCCTTGATCAAGCTCCAGGGCTGACCAGGGCGGGTCATGGAGGTCACTTTGTCTGCTGTCATTTTCCCTTGGGCCAATAATGAGAAAAA
>CAZLUR010000031.1:0-24015 GCA_964562725.1 uncultured Desulfohalobiaceae bacterium
CAGAACAGTTGACACGTAGTAGTCGCGTGCGATGAGGCGTCTGTAAAAGTCCTGGTTGATTCCTTTCATTAGTGCTCTACTCTACTCAGGAGTTCTGACAGACTCCACCAGAGAGTGCCTATAGTATATCTTCCCGGAATTACTGTTTTTCTTTTTTGTAGTTCGAATAAACATCCAGCCATCATAGCAGGCTTATTGACCTTGTCAAGCGATAATTTTAATTTTTCGTCACTACAAAAGAGTTTTGCGAATACTGCTATCAATGATTTCAGTAGTTTACAATAAAAAGAACACCAAAATTTGCCAAAATTTGCTAAAAATTCGCTTCAAGTCCGGAAACTTGGGTTAGAGAGGGGAGGATGTCAAATTCTCATTTCCGGTAGACCGTGCTTGAGGATATTTTGGATTGATACCTGCTGTATGTTGAACTTATCCTCCCCGTCATAGAACACATAACCCTTATGGCATCTATTCTGGGTTATTGTTTTAAATCTTTCTATTTGTTTTAAGAAATGCCGGGAAAATGTAGCTGCAGATTTTATTTCCACCGGGATCAGCTTGCGCTGCTTTTTGATGACCAGATCAACCTCGTTGCCGTGAGTATCCCGAAAAAAATATAGCTGGGGCCGTTTGCCCTGATTGTGCTTTGATTTTAATATTTCCTGGATAATAAAATTTTCGTACAAGCTGCCGCGTAAAGGGTCCCTTCTGGCCTGGTCCGGGGTTTCAATGCCTAACAAGTAGCATACTAGGCCGATATCGGTAAAATACAGCTTGGGCGACTTTATTATTACTCTTTTTTTGATATTTTCAAAAAAAGGTTGCAATTCAAATACAACAAAAGAGGCTTTTAGGACACTGATCCAATTCTTGATCGAGGTCCCGGTAACGCCTACATCGTTTGCAAGGGAGCTGTAATTGAGCACCTGGCCCACTCTGCCTGCAAGCAGGGTAAGAAATTGTTGGAACTGACCCAGATCCTTCACATTGATTAAAGTCCGAACATCCCTTTCCACATAGGTTTGAACATAACCGTTATAGAAACGATCCGGGCGCAGGCCTTCCTGATGCAAACCAGGGAAAGAGCCATGGGCTATTATCTCGTAGGCTTCCCAGTCTTGCTTGTAATTGCGCAGTTCAGAAAGGGAAAAAGGCAATAAGGTAAGCAGGGCGGTTCTGCCTGCGAGGGTCTGACTGATAGCTTGATGAACATCAGGCTGATGGCTGCCGGTGAGAATGAACATGCCTTTTATCTGTTTCTCATCCACAATCCTTTGCAAATAGGAAAGCAACATTGGTAACCGCTGAATTTCATCCAGAATAGCCCCCATGGGTATTTCCTGCAAAAAACCCCGGGGATCTGTTTCTGCAGCCATACGTATATCCGGGTCTTCCAGGGAAAAATACGGCTTATCTGGAAAGGTCATCCTTACTAATGTAGTCTTGCCAGACTGCCTGGGGCCAAAAACTGTGACTACAGGATACTCCTTGGCACTTTCAATTAATTCCGGGGTAAGTTGTCGCGTAATCATGGAGAGAGCTTACTGCTTGTTTGTGAAAAAGTCAAATATGACTTCAAATTTTCACAATAATACCTGAAGGCTCAACGAACATTTCAGCTGCCACCGCGGTACACGCGGCGCGATCCGCCAGAGGCGATCACAATGATTTTTCCAGCAGATTCAAGTAACGCTGCACAGTGGCGGGATCCACCTGAATCATTTGGGCCAGTTCATTGTAGGAGACCTCGGCTGTAACTTGTAGAGCCAGGGCTTCCAGCAATTTTTCAATGATCTCTGGCTTGCGAATTTCTTGAAATGTAAAGATATCCTTATATAAATCACCCACGGCACTGTGAGGCCTTTGCTTCGTTCTCCTGGCCGCATTGGGGACATTGTGGCATATTTACCTATCCTGATTGGTTCACAATTCCCTGATTCAGTTCTCTTCTTACCAAGCTGGAGTCAAACCTTTTTTCTGCAAGACAAAATCTTTCCTCATCAAAGTTATTGCACTCAAAGCACATAACAGCAGAGCTGCCGGGACATTCGGCGCTCCGTTTCCGGCCCCGCCTACCAGCCCCGGCAACCCTTGGTTGTTCGTTCCCTGCAAAACAGGGAAACAGGAGCATGCGCTGTCCGGCGACCCATTGTCCCGGGCTGGGGAAGGCAGAGCCGGAAGCCGAGGTTTTCTCTCTTCGTTCTTCGTTCCTAGGCTCCAGCCTTGGAACGTCTTATCTTGCGGCTCCAGCCGCCTTTTCTCTTTCTCTTCCTGCGGCTCCAGCCGCCTCTTAAAAAATCAATAAGGCTCAATCACATCCACCTCTACTACACCACTCTCACCCATATAATTCCGGGCACTTGAATATCTCCAATGCTCAGGGGTGTCTACATAACCTCTCTTAACCGGATTCATATGGATATATTCCAAACATTTTTGATACATCTCCACATCTCTTATTAATTGAGGATGAAATCCCTCTTGCCAGACTTGATATTCTTGCATGTATTTAAATTTCATTTTGGCTTCTGTTAGCTTTTGCAGATAAAATTTCCAGTTCTTTTTTTCAATAAAGTCAAGGATCATTCTGGCTGTATAAGACTTAAAATTACGCATCTCTGCAGCATAATTGTCTGCAGAAGAGATCAAGTGCAGGTGCTCTTCCATAATGACATAAGCGTGTATGCGCATGCGCTGTTTGTTATGTAAGAAATTAAGAGATTCAATAACGATTTCTGCCAATTCAGGTCTTGAAAATAATGGTATCCAATCCACAATTGTGCTGGTGACAAAATATGTCTTTATATCAGGAACTGTTTTATATCTTGTTCTGGTCATTACTGTGTCCTGAGAAGAGGCGGCTGGAGCCGCAAGAGAAGACGTTACGAGGCTGGAGCCTCGTAACGAAGAAAACGGCACCAGCTCACCACCCCGGCTCTTTACCGGCGCAGCTTACGGTGGTTTGAAGCCTCCACCTGCATGGCGGCTCCGAGGGGCCTACCCTCATCTCTTGTGCAGCTTCGTGGCGCACAAACGTCCGTGAAATTATCAAAAGTATGTTGTTCAGGAGTAAATATCGAGTGGATAATGTCTTTATGTCATTTAATATCCTTTCGGAGCCATGACAAAGTATTGCACAATATATCTTGAAAGATATTGAAATAACTACTATTTTATAGCATCCAACTGAATTTTGAAAACATAGAGATAGATGATTGTTTTTTGAAAGACCTTGCTATTTACAGTCTGTACATATAAATCCAGATAAACATATTATTATTTGTAACAACAATATTTAATTAGAATATGAGCAGTTGAAAAAAGGAAACGCCAATGACAATAAAAACCAGAATCCTTGGAGTGGGAAGCAGTCCCAGGAAAAACGGTAATAGCGACCTCATGCTCCAGGAAGTCCTCAAAGGGGCCAAAGAGCAAGGCCTGGAAACCGAGGCAGTCTATCTGCGTGACTACCAGTTCTACAACTTCACCACCGACCACCCCAGGGCCTTCTCCAGCCGTCTGGCCGGGCAAGGCCGGAAAGCTGTGGTGGCAGCAGTGGCTGAGCAGCTGGAGGAAAAGGACATGGGTTTTACTATCGACGGTATGGTCCTGCCCCTGGAGGCCCTGGGCTATGAACTGCTGGATCGGGTCAGTGCCCTGGGGCATTTCCACCTGGGCAAGGTGGCCAAAGATCCCCAGGCCTTGCAGGCCTGCTTCCAAGCCGGCCAAAAGTTGGGACAGGTTTTGAAAGATCAAGACAGTCCTGAATTCCACTATTGAGCCCTGAGTTGGGTTTAACAAAACTTGACCAGGAACTCTGGAGAGAAATGTATGGCAGCTGCAGAAAGTACAATGCCAGAGATTCTCTGGTTTCAGACCGCACGAAGTTTTGCACTGAGTGTTTCCGCAAGCATTTTCCTGCAGTCTGGCTATTTTTCAGGTAACTGCCGCCCATCCAGGCTGTTGGCCAGTTGCTTTCCTTTGTCATAAGCCTCTTGCAAATACTGCGGACAGGACAGTACATCCTGTTCCTTGTCCAGACCTCGGTACAAAAGCTTATCCCAGAGCTGCATGTCCAGGACATCAAAGAAATACTTGATGCTGAGCAAAGTACCATCAAAGAGTTTTTTACCCTGGGTGGCCCCTGCAGAAACAAACAGCCCCAAACGCTTGACCTCCCACTGCCCGAACTCTACCCCGTCCAGCATATACTTCTTAACCCACAAGGACTGGAACCTGTCCATAAAGGCCTTGGTCTGGGCAGTCACTGAATAAAAGAAAATTGGGGAGGCCAAGATTAGGCCCCTGGACTGCAAAATTTCGTCCCTAATACCTTGAAAATCATCCTTTATACTGCACTCTCCATTTTTTTTGCAGTGATAAAGCTCAAGACAAGGAGAGATCTTCATCTCCCGCAGGAAAAACTCCTGCACAGTACAGCCTGCATCCCTGGCACCTTGTACAGCACGCGCAAGCAAAGTCGAGGTGTTGCCTCTTCGCCTTGGGCTACCGTAAATCGCTACCAAATCAGCCATAAACTGCTCCTTTAAAACTGGTTTTCCAATTGCAGACTGGAGATATCTGCAAGTATTGTCCCTGCAATTGACCAGGCCCGAGATGTTGGATACACTTAACCAAGCACTAGATAAATATTTTGTCTCTGTAACCCATTAATGAATATGCCCGCCATAGAAGATTTTTTCAACACCCATGATCAACTGGCCAGACATCTGGGCATCAAGGTGATGCATGCTGACCAGGGCCAGGCCCAGGCCCAGATGGAACTCAAGCCAGAACACAAGAACGGACTGCATATAGCCCATGGAGGCGCAATTTTCTGCCTGGCAGACTTGGCCTTTGCCGCAGCTTCTAATTCCCAGGGCCGGGCTGCAGTAGCCATCAATGCCCATATCTCTTACCTGAAGGCAGTGCATTCCGGGCTATTGCGGGCCGAAGCCAAAGAAGTCTCCCTGGGAGCCAAGCTGGCCAGCTATACTGTGCACATCTATGATCAGCAGGACGAACTTTGCGCAATATTCCAGGGCATGGTCTACCGCAAGAAAGAACTCTTGAACGAGGATGTTTAGCGATTTTTCTGGAAAACTTGGGCCAAAGCTAATCTGCAGTTCCTGGATTTTTGGGGACAGGTCCCCTGGAAAATATTCATCCCCCCTCTTCGTCATTGCCCAGCCTGACCTGGGAATCCAGAAAAAAATACCTGGATTCCCGCCTGCGCGGGAATGACGAAGAAGGTGTCCGGCCTGACATTTACCTCGTCCGTCATTTCCCGGCTTGACCAGGGAATCCATGTCTTTTTGACTTTAATTATTGCCGGGTCAGGCCCGGCAATGACGACGGGGTTATATATTCATCAGGTGCATCAAGTTCACCTCACTATGGTGAATAGATACATTAATCTTAGAGTATGCACAACTGTAAGCCACATTAATGCAGGGTATTTTGCGGCTGAGCTGCAAGGTTGACCTTGCGCAATTCCGTGGCTAAATAGTCTGTATTGCATCCCGCAAGATCCAGTCCATGTTCAGCACTGCAGGCTGGAATTGCCGACAGGCAGTGCAGGACACTGCCCAAACCTCAGGCCAGGAGAAATAGTAATGCAAAACAATCAAGAGCAGGTCCGGGAATGGACAGAGCCCCAGACAGGCATGCAATTCATTTGGGTGCCTGCAGGCTGCTACTATATGGGTTGTGGCCCCTGGACCACGGATTGTAATGAAGACGAAAAACCGGTGCACGAAGTTTGTTTGGATGGTTTCTGGCTGGGCAAACACCAGGTTACCCAAGGCCAGTGGAAAAAAATCATGTACGACAACCCGGCTTTTTTCCAGGAAGGCGACAACTACCCGGTGGAAATGGTTTCCTGGGATGACTGCCAGAAGTTCATCCGCAAGTTAAGTGTATCCCACCAGGAAAAATACGGATTCCGACTACCCACTGAGGCAGAATGGGAGTATGCCGCCAGAAGCGGGGGCAAGAATGAACCATATGCCGGAGGCAGTGACCTGCCCAGACTGGCCTGGTACAAGGACAACAGTGATGGCCGTTCAAAGCCCGTGGGCAGCAAGGAACCCAACGGACTAGGCCTGCATGATATGAGCGGCAATGTCTGGGAATGGCTCCAGGACATCTACCGCAAAGACGCTTACACCCTGCATGAAAAACACAATCCGCTCATCCGCAGCGGTGGCCAGCGCCGTGTCTTCCGAGGAGGCAGCTGGTACAACGAAGCAGTCTTCCAGAGGTGCTCCTTTCGCAGTTTCTTTGCCCCTCGCTCCAGGGTCTACTACCTGGGATTCAGACTTGCCTGCAGCGCTTAGTCAGGGCTTTACGGCCCGGAAGTGATTTTCCGGGCCAGTTTGTGGATTGCTTGTCCTGATTCAACTCGAAAAACTGCCCCGGAACTCAGGCTTTCTTTTCTCCAGAAAGGCCAGGGCACCTTCCCGGGCATCGCTGCTGGCAAAACAACCTCCAAAAGCCTGGGCTTCCAGCAGGCAGGCGGTTTTCATATCCGCCTCCAGGCCCTGATTGATGGTTTCCTTCACACCCCGCAGGGCCACTTGGCCTTTGCTTGCCAAAGACTTTGCCACTTCCAGGGTCTTGGCCCACAACTCCTGGGCTGGATAGACCCTGGCCACCAAACCCATTTCTTTGGCCTCCTGGGCTGTGACCTGAGCCCCGGTCAGACAGAGTTCCTTGGCCTTTGCCGCGCCCACTAGCCTGGACAGTCTCTGGGTTCCGCCAAATCCCGGCATCACTCCCAGATTAATCTCAGGCTGTCCAAGCTTGGCCTGTTCAGAGGCATAGATAAAATCACAGCTCATTGCCAACTCCAGACCTCCGCCCAGGGCATAACCGTTTACACAGGCTATGACCGGGACAGGCAGGTCCTCTATTGCGGCAAAAATCTCTTGGCCCTGCCGGGCCAAGAGCCTGGCCTGCAAAGCATTGATCTTAGGGAATTCCGAGATATCTGCTCCAGCCACAAAAGCCTTTTCTCCTGCACCGGTTACAACCAGGACCCTGATCTGCTGAGAGTTTTGGACCTCCTTGACCACCTGCTCTATCTCCTGCAAAGTATCAGGATTCAATGCGTTAAGGACCTTGGGCCGATTTACTGTCAAGATCCCAACCGTATCCTGGATCTCAAACAAGATGTTTGCATAACTCATAACTGCTACTCCTTTGGTTTGCCTTGTGTTGCCTGCCAACCCTGTTCCAATGACTTTCCGAAAGCAATATAGGCATAAAATTAAAACAATTCAACATACTGCTTTACTTGCGGTGCACAGGGGATCCGAGTTATGTTTGGCTTTGACCACAAACAACCTGAAGGGGGATTTAATGCCAAAAAAACTTAGCCTGCAGGATTTCAATGTGCAGATAGAATTGCCTGTGCTCTGGGGCGACATGGACGCTTTCCAACATGTGAACAATACCCGTTTCTTTCGCTACTTCGAATCCGCCAGGATTGAATATATGCATAAGATCTGGATGCCGCCTGAACAGGGACGGCCCAGTATTGGCCCTATTCTGGCCGCAACCAGTTGCAAATTTCTGGCTCCGCTCACTTTCCCAGACACACTACAAATAGGCTGCCGCACCGTCTTTTTGAACAAATCTGAAATGGAACAGGAATACCTCATAGTCAGCCGCAAGCTTGACAAGCCTGCCGCCCTGGGTACGGCCAAAATAGTGGCCTATGACTACAACAACATGCAACGGGCGGTCTTGCAACAGGAAGTCTTGGATAAAATCCAGAAAATCGACCCTGAAGTGCGCCTGGAGCTCTAAGTCCAAGGCTGCATTTGCCCTGAAAAGATTACATAATGAGCATGACAGCTAAGATTAAAGGCACAGCCCTTGCGAATCTATGAATTCGGGGGAGCAGTGCGGGACAGACTGCTGGGCCTGGAACCAAAAGATATTGACTACTTGGTCCTGGATAGCAGTGAAGATGAATTCCTGAACGTTTTTCCTGCTGCAAAAAAAGTAGGCCGGGAAAACAGTGTGTTTCTGCTGCATGGAGCTCAGTACACTGTCTGTGCAGGCAATGATATAAGGGCTGAGCTGCAAAAAAAGGACTTGACCATAAACTCCCTGGCCCAGGACAGCCAGGGCAAGCTAATCAGCACTGCCCAGGCCAGAAATGATCTGCAACAACAGATACTCAGACCGGTCAGCAGGGAAAACTTTCTCCAAGATCCGGTCAGGGTCTTGAGGGCAGCCAGGATACACGCCTGTTTACCCGCCTTCCAGGTGCATAAAGAACTACTCCAGGCCATGCAGGATGTGGCCCGCTCCCACTTTCTGCATAAAGCAGTTGCTGAGCGGGTGGGTCAAGAAATTTGCCAGGCCTGCACTTGTGCTAGCCCAAGTAATTTTTTACGCCTGTTGGCTAAAACCGGCAATCTTCTTCCCTGGCTTGCAGAACTGGATCAGGCCCAAAATATCCCGGCAGGTCCTGAACGCGCAGACAAGAACCTTTTAGAGCACATCTGTGATGTCCTGGACAAGGCTGCAGGGGATCCCCTGCTGGTCTGGATGGCTTTGGGCCATGACCTGGGCAAAACCAAGACAAATCCAGCTTACTGGCCCAGGCACTACTTACATGACTTCCTGGGCGGCAAGCTGGTACGCCGCCTGGGTCAGAGGCTCAGAATGCCCAACAGGTATATCCGGGCTGCAGAGCTGGCTGCTGCCTGGCATCTGGCAGCATCTGGATATCATAGGCTCGCCCCCAAGCCTAAGATAAGGCTTTTACTAACCCTGCACAAAAAAAAACTGTTCCAGAAATTCTTTCTTTTATTACAGCTCATCCAAGGACCCGACTTGCAGCAAAGGGCAGGATTGGATCTTAAAAACATACTTCAAGTGCGCCTGCCCCGGAAATACAGAGACCTGGGACCTGTCTCCGGGGCAATACTGAAAGATTTACAGGCTAAAGCGATAAGTCGCAGCTCAAAATGCAACAGCAAAAATCAATTCAGAAAACAAAATCTCTAAACCGTCTGCAGCCAAGGTCAGCATAAATGCAAAACTGGAAAATCATAGCCCAGGGCCGAGTGCAAGGAGTAGGCTTCCGGCCTTTTGTCTACAAAAATGCCCTGGAACTAAATTTGGTTGGAGACGTACGCAACACAGAACAAGGAGTGCTGATTCAGCTCCAGGGCCAAGACGCAGACCTGCAGCAATTCTGGAAGAGGCTGCAAAACACCCCTCCGCCTTTGGCCATGATTACCAGCCTGCAAAAAACAAAACAGGCCCTGCAGGAAGATCTTTATGGTTTTCGCATCTTGCACAGCATTCAGGGAGAGGCACATCAAGTCCTGATCAGCCCGGACATGGCAGTCTGCAACGATTGTATCCATGATTTTCTTGATCCTCAAAACCGTCGGTATCTGTATCCATTCACCAACTGTACAAATTGCGGGCCTAGATTGACCATTACCAGCTCAATCCCCTATGACAGACCTAAGACCTCTATGGCCTGTTTTACAATGTGTCCTGCCTGCCAAAGTGAATATCAGGAACCCCTGGACCGCAGGTTCCATGCCCAGCCCAACGCCTGCGCTGTTTGTGGGCCGCATTGCTGGCTGTCCGATCCCAAAGGGAGGGTGCTGGCCCAAAAGGAGCAAAGTCTCCAAGAAGCAGCATGGCAGTTGCTGCAGGGCAAAATCCTGGCCATTAAAGGCCTGGGCGGTTTTCATCTGGCCTGTAACGCTATGGAACCTGATCTAACACAGGAATTAAGAAGACGTAAGCTGCGCTGGGCCAAGCCTTTGGCGGTCATGGTGCCTGACCTGGCCAATGCAGAACTGCTGGTACAACTAGATCAGCAGACAATAGATCTGCTCCAAGCCCGGACCAGACCCATTGTCTTGGCCCCCAGACAATCCGGCCTGCCGCAATTGCAGGCCCTGGCTCCAGATACCAGGCTGTTAGGCCTGATGCTACCCTATACACCGCTGCACCATATTTTGCTTAACCATTATCAGCAACTCTTGCCCAAAGGTTATCCAGCAGCCCTGGTCATGACTTCAGGCAATAAAAGCGGCGAACCATTGGCCCTTGGCAACAGAGAGGCTCTGCACAGCCTGAGTCACGCAGCTGACCTGTTCTTGCTGCACAACAGGGATATACTTGTACGCTGCGATGACTCAGTCATATCCACAATACCTGGGACAAAAACTACCCTGCAAATCAGAAGATCCAGAGGTTTTGTCCCTGCCCCTGTGTTTCTGGCCCAAAGAGGCCGCAACACCTTGGGTCTGGGTGCTGAAACCAAAAATTGCATTTGCCTGACCAAACAAGATCAGGCTTATGTCTCCCAACATATTGGTGATTTGCAGAACCAGGAGACTTACGCCTTTTTCAGGCAATGCATTGCAGACCTGCAAAAAATCCTGCAAGCCAGTCCAGAATTACTGGTGGCGGACCTGCACCCGGATTATCTGAGTTCTATGTATGCCCGGGAGCAAAATGACCTGCCGGTCCTGCGCCTGCAGCACCATCTGGCCCATATCCACGCGGTACTGGCAGAAAACAGACACCAGGGCCCTGTACTAGGCCTGGCACTGGACGGAACCGGCCTGGGTCTGGACCAGACCCTTTGGGGCGGGGAATACTTATATGTGGACAATACTACTGGTGAGCAAATGCGCCTAGGCCATCTGCGGCAGGTGGCCCTGCCCGGAGGGCAAGCAGCCATTACCGAGCCCTGGCGCATGGCCCAGAGCTATCTGCACAACCTAGGTGCAAAAGAGCCTTCTTCAAGGACCTGGCCATGGCTCCCGGCCCAGGAAAAGGCCAGCCTGGTGGTGGGCCGAATGCTGGAATATGACCTGAACTCCCCTCTGAGCAGCAGTTGTGGCAGGCTGTTTGATGCTGTATCCGCCCTGCTGGGTCTTATTCAAAGCGTACAATACGAGGGCCAGGCTGCAATCCTTTTGGAGAACATCCAAGACTACCGGGCTGACAAACCCTACAGCTGTCCCTACAGGATGGAAAACCAGGTTTTTATCCTGGACACCCTGCGACTCTTTCAGGAGGTTTACAGCCAATGGCTGCAAGGAGTGCCTGCTGGAATAATTAGCCGCCGATTCCATTTGGGACTAAGTCTGGGGCTTAAAGATCTAGCCATAGCAATTTGCAGACAATATCAAATCAATACAGTGGCCTTAAGTGGTGGCGTGCTGCAGAATTTGACCCTGCTCCAGGATCTGCTACAGCACCTGCAAAATGCTGGTTTACAAACTTTGTTCCATAAGCACCTGCCCCCGAATGATGCCTGTATTGCCCTGGGCCAAGCTGTCTGGGCCAGAGGTCCCCAGACCTGAATCTAAAAAGATCTGGCTAGCCTTGCCAGGCTAAACTGAGATGTTTAAAATAACTCCTTAAACTAAGAACTTTTTGCTTTCAACGCTAGAACACAAATGAATCAGAAACATCCACATATCTCCATTTCCAACAAGGAGCTGATACACAGGGTTTTGCGGCTTTCTGCCGAAGAATTCAATGCCTGGCCTGAATCAATCCAGGAATTGGCCATGTCTTTGGCTGCAGAAATATTTTTGATCCGCTATAACCCATTTATCCCGGCCAAGGAGGTCTACCGTTCGGTCTTTTCAAGGTTGGAAGCTGAAAAAGTGGGCCTGCAGGAGGAGTTCTATACTCGGCTCAAGCAAGGACTGCTGGACTACTGGCAGGAATTTGAACAAGATCAAAATTTTAGGGAACAGGTCCTGCAAGAACTACGCAAGATTCTGCCTGCAGAACATATTGTCAGCCAGGCCCATGCCCTGGTGGAGTGCGCCACTGATGCTACAGACCTGCGCTTGGAAGTGCCCATGCTGCTGGTAGCCCCGAGCAGCACCCGGGAGGTGCAGCAACTTGTACAGCTGGCCCAAAAGATGCAGTTCTGTATTGTGCCTAGGGGAGGCGGCTCCGGCTTGACAGGCGGGGCCATCCCAGCCAGAAGGCGCTGTGTGATCCTCAGCCTGAGCCGCATGAAATCCATTCTGCATATCGACCAAGAGCAGATGCTGCTTTATGCCCAAAGCGGAGTAATCACGCTAAATGCCATCCAGGCGGTCCAAGAAAAGGGTCTGCTTTTCACTGTGGATCCTGCCTCCAAGGCAGCTTCTTCCCTGGGTGGAAATATCTCGGAAAATGCTGGTGGGCCATTTGCCTTTGAATACGGCACCACCCTGGACAATCTGCTCTCATACAAGATGGTCCTGCCCAGCTCGGAAATAATTGAGGTCAGACGCAGGAATCATCCCAGACACAAAATACATCCCTGGGAAACTGTCTATTTTGATATCCTGGACCAGCAAGGAGAAATCTTGCAGAACATAACCCTGCCTGGCGAACAGATCAGAGCCCCTGGTCTGGGCAAGGATGTGGCCAATAAATATCTGGGCGGGTTGCCTGGAATCCAGAAAGAGGGCGTGGATGGCATTATTACCGAAGCCTGTTTCACCCTGCACCCCAAGCCGCAATACTCCAGCACCTTGTGTCTGGAATTCTTTGGCAATTCAATGCATAATGCCATGCTGGTCATCAAGGAATTGGTCTACCTGCGAGATGAAATCCGCCGCTTTGGCGATCAGGTCAAGATGTCCGCCCTGGAAGAATTAGGAACCAAGTACGTCCAGGCCATAGACTACAAAAAGAAATCCAACAAATACGAAGGCGAGCCAATATCTGTGCTGCTTTTACAGTTGGACTCTGATCATCGCCAGGCCCTGCAGGACGCGCAAAAAAGAATTATGGACATTATTGAACAGTACCATAATGTTGACGTGTTCCTGGCCAGGGGTGCTCAAGAAGCAGAGCTATTCTGGCAGGACAGGCATCGTTTAAGCGCCATTACCAGACACACCAGCGGATTCAAGATCAACGAGGACGTAGTAATCCCCATTGATGTCATTCCTGAATTTTCTGACTTCATTGAGTCCCTGAATCTCTATTACCTAGCCTTGGGCTACAGAATGGCTTTGCAGCAGGCAGCTGCACTGGAAGGCCTGGATCCTGGAGACGAGTTCGTTGACATGGAAATCAACTTTTCCTCCAAGGTGATAAATGGCAGGATCAACCCCAGAAAATTACCTGAACAGGAATTTGAGCTGCAAATCCGTTATTTTTTCCGAGACTTGCGCAGCAGATACCCGGAACAATCCCAGCAGTTGCAACAGATTGAAAAAAAACTGTTTGAGACCCGGATCATAGTAGCGAATCACATGCATGCCGGCGACGGCAATTGCCATGTGAACATCCCGGTCAATTCCAATGATCAGTCAATGCTGCGCCTGGCAGAAGAAGCCGCCCAAAAGGTATTTATGAGGGTCCTGGAGCTCAACGGGTCTATTTCCGGCGAACATGGCATCGGCATCACCAAAATAGATTTTTTGGCCCAGGATAAAATTCAGGCCTTACAAGATTACAAGGCACAAGTTGATCCCCAGGGTCTGCTTAATCCAGGCAAACTTTCCAGAGAGGGTCTGCAGGCCCCAGCATTTACTTTTTCCTTCAACCGCCTGATCAATGATATCGATCAAACCACCCTGCCCCGGAAAGAAAAGCTGATAGATCTCTTGAAAAACATCCAGATCTGTTCCAGGTGCGGTAAATGCAAGCAGGTCTGTCCCATGTACTACCCAGAAAAAGGCTTTCTATATCACCCCAGGAACAAGATCATTACCTTTGGCGCCCTGATCGAGGCCCTGTATTATACTCAGCAGGACAAAGGCAGGCCCGAAAATAAGCTGCTGGCTGAATTAAGGAAGATCTTAGACAGATGTACCACATGCGGGAAATGTTTGGCAGCCTGCCCAGTAAAAATCGATATGCCGCAACAAATCCTGAGCATGCGCTCTTTTCTGCAGGAAGGGGAAAATGGAAGTTCTAAAGGGCTGAAACAGAGCATTTTGAAATACTTGAGCCGAAATCCCAAGCGCATTTCCAGTGCAGCCAAACTGGCCTGGGCCGGACAAAGCCTGCAAAGCGCCACCTGGGCTTGGCTCCCGGCAAGTTGGAGAAACAAATTTTCCAATACCCTGTTACGGACCAAAATGCCGGGACTTAGCTTTAAAAACCTGAATCAAATCTTGGGCCTGGAACAAGACAACATTTTTTGGCCTAAAGAACCAAACAACAATGCTGTTTTCTACTTCCCAGGCTGCGGGGCTGGCCTTTTTTATCCAGAAATAGCCCAAGCCGCACTTTATCTTCTGCTTACTTCCGGCTATACAGTGCTCCTGCCAGACAAACATTTATGCTG
Source organism: uncultured Desulfohalobiaceae bacterium (assembly GCA_964562725.1). Classification (GTDB taxonomy): domain Bacteria; phylum Desulfobacterota; class Desulfovibrionia; order Desulfovibrionales; family Desulfothermaceae; genus CAZBUB01. The sequence continues at coordinate 14,303 of CAZLUR010000031.1, forward strand.
CGGATATCCTTTGCTGGCAGCAGGCTGCAGTCAGGAGTACAGCGAAAATCAAGCCTACAACCTGCAACAGTTGCAATCCATCTGGGAACAGGCACTGGCCAAGGACTTGAAAATTACACATCTGCTGACCTCCTGCGGCACCTGCAGGGAAGCCCTAGCCAGGCATGAACCCCAACTGCAGCTGGATTCTGCACTGCGTCATCTGGATGTGCTACAACTCTTGTTGGAACATAAGGATGCGCTGCAGGTATATTTTCCAACCCCGCAGGACAATAGTCAACATATCCTGTACCACCCGGCCTGCCACACTGAATGGAGCGGAGTAGAACCAGGTGACAGCGCAGAGATTTATGCCAGGGAGTTAAGAAACCTATTGCGCTGCAGGGTCAATATCAGTCCGGGCTGCTGTGCTGAAAGCGGCCTCGGTGCCCTGACTTCCCCTGAAATTTATAACACTTTAAGGCAGAGAAAAAGTGCACAACTGGCAGCAGATCTGGCTGGCATGCCATCTGAAACCAAGATCCTGGCTGGCTGCCCTTCCTGCAAGATTGGACTAAGCCGTATCCTGCTGGAAACCAAAAAAGAAATTCCAGTTTTACACAGCCTGGAATACTTGGCATACCGCGCTGGAGGCCCAGGCTGGACAGACAAGCTGCAACAACTGACCAAAAACTGAGCCTGAAAACAAAGAGATACCATTCATGCGCACCCTGAGCATTGATTTTGGCCAAAAAAGAATCGGGCTGGCCCTGAGTGACCCTGCAGGCAGGATTGCCCTGCCTTACAAGACCCTTCGCCATCAGAGCAGAAAGAGATTGGTCCAGGATATTTTGCAGATCCTGGCATCTGAAAAAGTGGAGCAATTGGTCCTGGGCCTGCCTAGGACACAAAGCCAGGAGGACTGTTTGGGAGTCAGACAGGTCAAAAATCTGGCCCACAGCCTGCAAAGGGCATCTTCCAGGCCTGTCTATCTCTTGGATGAAACCCTGAGCACCTATGAAGCCAGACAAAGATTGCAAGGCTCCGGGCTCAGGCCCAGAAAAGTTCAGTCTGTGCTGGACCAGCAGGCTGCAGTAATCATTCTGGAAAACTTCCTGCAAGCACCTGAACAAGCGCTCACACTCTAAGCAAGGCAGCAATCCATGAAAAAGGCCGCAGCATTGATTTGTGCTTTTCTAGTGCTAGCCACCCTTTTATCAGGTATTTACTTGTATCAATACCTGTATTTTCCTTTGCAGACACCAGGCACAGAAAAAATTGTGCGAATTGCCCCAGGAGAATCCCTGCAGAGCATCACCCAGACCCTAAAACAGAAAGGAGTTATCCCTTTTCCAACGGCTTTCAAGCTCCTGGCCAGGCTCAGCGGACAAGCGCAAAAGATCCAGGCTGGAGAGTTTGCTGTGCATACCTCCTGGTCCAGAATGCGCATCATTGAACATCTATGCAACGGCCAGGTGGTGCTGCACAGGCTGAATATCCCAGAAGGACTGGCCTGGTGGCAGGTAGCGGAACTGGTCCAGGAGCAGGGCCTGGCGGATTACCAGGGCTTCGCCAGGGTGGTGCAGGATCAGGAGCTGATCCAATCCTTTGATATCCCAGCAGATACCCTGGAGGGCTATTTGTATCCCGAGACCTACAGGCTGCCCAGACCTGCTCTGGACCAGGCCCGACCCATCGTGGCCCAGATGGTGGGCCAGTTCTTCCAGGTGGCAAAGGACAGTCTCTGGCCCGAGGGATTGCCTGATGCACAGACAGTACAACGCACTGTGATCCTAGCTTCCCTGATAGAAGAAGAGACCGGCAAGCCTGAGGAAAGAAGGCGAATAGCCGGGGTGTTTCAAAACAGGCTGGACAAAAACATGCTCCTGCAGTGCGATCCCACGGTGATCTACGGACTTGGCCCAGACTTTGACTCCAGGCTGCGCAAGAAAGAACTCAGAGACAGGGAAAACAAATACAACACCTATATCTATCAGGGCCTTCCCCCTGGACCGATCTGTTCTCCTGGGCTGGCCTCCTTAAAAGCCGCCCTAAACCCAGAGGAGCACACCTTTTTGTACTTCGTTTCCAAGGGAGACGGCAGCCATAAATTCAGCAAGAGCCTAACTGAACATAATCAGGCGGTACGCAAGTACATCCTGGGCAATTAAGAGGCGCCGGTCTTATCAGCCTGCAGGCCCGAATAGCACCCAAACAAAGACCAGCAAGGTAAGCAAAATGGCAACAAACATTGGATTGGCCAAAGGCAACCGATCCAGATCCTGGTCATAATCCCGGTCTGGATATACCCAATTTTGCAGCACTTGCACGGGGTGCCTAGAAAGACTGGCCAAGGTTCTGGCCAGGGCAAAGCTTTTTTCCTCACAGACCCCGAAGAACCAATTCACAGCATGAATAAATACCAATCTGAAGCCCGGAGCTGTTATCCTGTAGAACCAGTCCAGATCCAAGGAGATCTTGTTCTTGGGGGTCAATTTGACCCGCACCAGCCAAAAGGCCAGAAAGGTCATGACCAGTATCTGCACAGCCTCCACCAGATGGGGGATGGTAAACGGAGTATAATCCATGGCATAGGGCAGCTCCATGTACAGGGCCTGGGGCCAGATCCCGTAGAATATGCACAAAAAAGAGGTCAAAGCCATGGCAGTCAACATACCCCTGGGTATCGGCCTTGGCTGATGATCTTTTTTAGGAGTATGAAACCAGGTATAATATGGCAGTTTAAGGCCAACAGAAAGGAAAGTACCCACCGAGGCCAAAATAAGCAGCATCTTGGCTATGTAGTAGTGGCTCTGGCCTGCAGCCTCCACTATGATGGACTTGCTGATGAAGCCATTGAACAAAGGCGCCCCGGAAATGGAAAAAGCAGCCACCATGTAGAAGACAAGCACCAATTTCATTTTAGAAGCCAGCCCGCCAAGTTCGTGCATTTTGCTGCTGCCTATGCTGTACAATACAGCTCCGGTACCCATGAACAAAAGAGCCTTGTACAGTATATGGCTAAAGGCATGTGCAGTGGTGCCGTTTAAGGCCAGCTCAGTGCCAATGCCCACGCCAGCCACCATATAGCCAACCTGGCTCACAATGTGATAGGCCAGTACCTCCCGGATATCGTTGGCCAGGAAAGCAAAGACCACGCCGTAGATGGTCATGGTCACACCCATAACTAGCAAAATGGGCCAGCCAGGGAAGAGCGAGGCCAGTACATAGACTGCTGTCTTGGTGGTAAAGGCGCTCAGAAACACAGACCCGGTTACTGTGCCCTTGGGATAGCTGTCCGGAAGCCAGGCATGCAAAGGCACTACAGCTGCATTCAGGGCCACCCCGAACAGGATGAGCCAGGCTGCCAGAGACTCCCCAGGTACAAAAGAGGTCAAGGCCGGGCTTCCAGTCTGATAGACCTGGATAATGATCCCTGCCATGAGCAGACTGCCCCCGAATAGATGCATCAAAAGGTAGCGCATCCCTGCTTTGTCAGAGGCAGTAGTCCTCCTGGCCCAGATAAGATAGCAGGAAGAGACAGCCATCAGTTCCCAGAAGACCAGTAAAAGGAAAAAGTCCCCGCAGAAGGTGACTCCCAATGCCCCGCCTGCATAGAGCAGGGCTGCCAGCTGCTGCCCGGTGTCCCGCAGATGCAGGGAGTAGATCCCGCCAAGACAAGCAATCAGGGCGAAGATTATTCCAAAGGCCCGGTTCAATTGGTCCACCTGCAAAGGCACCAAAGTATAGTCCAGAAAGCCAAAGGTCTTTTCCGCGCCCATCGGCAGGGTCAAGACCAAAAACAGGGCCAGGAACGGAAATATGATAAAAACCACGGATCTGCTGCGCACAGGCAAAAAGGGCAGAATAATCAGCCCCAGGAGCATGGCTAGCACTGGAGGAATCTCAAACATCATCCTCTTCCTTATAATAATCCGGATCTTTGCGCACCAGGAGCTTGCCCAGGTATTTAGCACCAAAGATAATCAATAAACAGCCCAGAAAACCGAAGATGGCGAAAAATCCTGGCACTTTCTCCCACCAGTAATAGGGCTTGGCTTTAAGCTGGGCCAAAATGGTCAAAACCAGGACCAGAGCCAAAAATATCTTTTGCCAGGCTCTCATATACCAGACCCCAAAACAGCTACTTGCTCATGTATGCCCATAACGCTGCGGGTCACAATCCCGGCCAGCTCAAAAAAACGAAACCACAAATCAGGATACAGGCCCAAGGCCAAGGAAAGCACACCCACTATGCAGATGGGCACCACCATAAGCAAAGATGCTTCTCCGTGCTTTTCCAGATCTTTTCCTCCAGGCCTGAAGAATGCCCGGTGCACTATGGGCAGGAAATAGGCCGCATTCAAAAGCCCGCTTAGGACAAACACCCCCAGCATGACCGCATGATCCGCCCGCATAGAGCCCAAACACAAGAACCACTTGCTGATGAAGCCATTGATGGGCGGCAGGCCTGCCAGACCCAGGGCCCCGATGGTAAATGCGCCCATAGTCCAGGGCATAACCCTGCCTATGCCGTCCAGCTGGGAAATTTCGCTCTTGTGCAAATTGACAGCTATGGCCCCGGCACAGAAAAATAAAGTAATCTTCATGGTGGCGTGGTTAGCCAGATGCAAGAGGCCGCCGGTAAAGGCCTCTGGGGAAAGCAGGGCCACGCCCAGCACGATATAGGACAGATGACCAACAGTAGAATAGGCCAGCCGCCTTTTCAGGTTGTCCTGCTGCATTGCGATAAAAGAAGCCAAAAGAATGGTGGCTGCGGCAAAAACCGCCAACAGTATGTCTAGACCAAATAGCTGCATATTCTCCGGGCCGAACACATAGCCCACTACCCGGACCACGCCGAATACGCCAGACTTGACTACAGCTACAGCATGCAGCAGAGCGCTGACCGGAGTCGGCGCGACCATGGCCGCAGGCAGCCAGCTGTGCAAGGGCATGATGCCTGCCTTGACCCCTACCCCGGCCATAAACAACAAAAACAATATCTTGGCCACCCAGGGATCATGCAATACCCCGCCCAACAGCCCGCCGGGCTCAAAATCCAGGCTGCCTGCCAGGGTATAGGTCCAGGCGATTGCGGCTATGAGCAACAGCCCCGCGCTCAGGGCGTAGGTCAGATACTGCCTGCCGGAGCGGATGGCTTCCTCATTCTCGGAATGGATGACCAGGGGATAGGTGGCAATGCTCAGGATCTCGTAGAAGATGATAAAGGTCAACAAATTAGCAGAAAAGGCTATGCCTATGGTCGCGGACAAGCAGACCGCAAAGCTGGCAAAATATCTGGTCTGCTTCTGCTCTTTGTGTCCACGCACATAGCCAATGGAGTAGAAGCTGGTCAGGATCCAGAGCCCTGAGGCGATCAGGGCAAAGAAAAGGCCCACAGGATCAGCCTTGAGCTCCAGGGATATGCCCGGAGCAATCTCCAGTATACTGTACTGGGCCACGCGCCCGGCAAAAGCGTCAGGCAGCAGGGACAACACCAAGGGGAACTTGATCAAGGCCGCAGCCAGGGTCCAGAACTCACGTAAGTTGGGCCGCCTGGAGGAGAGCAGGATAAGCGGCACAGCCAGCATGGAGACCATGACCGCCAGAAAAGGAATTATTGATGTATAGACTTCCGGGAGCATGACTGCCTGCTATAATCCTTTAGGTATCATGTATTGGATGAAATTGGTCACGATCCAGGCGTTGAACAGACCCAAAAAAAGCAAAGAGGCTGCCAGGAACAGAGTCGGGGCCAGCATGGAGGCCGGAGCCTCCTGCCTGCACAAAAGACCTGTTTCACTCTGGGCCTGGAGCATGTCTTCGTCTTGGGGCCTGAGATACATCCTTTCCAGAATACGAAAGAAATAGACCGCATTAAGCAGGCTGCTGAGCAGAAGCACTGCCAGAAAGATCCAATTAGCCTGCTCAATTGAACCCAGGGCCAGGTACCACTTGCTGAAAAAGCCGGCAGTTGGAGGCAGACCTATCATGGAAATGGCTGCCACGGCAAAGGCAGCTGCTGTCCAGGGCATGGTCCTGCACAGGGAGTCCTCGAATCTGGGGATCCAGGAATGACCGAGGCGAAGACGCAAACTTCCACTGACCATAAACAGGCAGGCCTTCATGCAGGCATGGTTCAGGATATGCAAGACAGCGCCTATTATACCCAAGGGAGATGCCAGGCCTATGCCCAGACCGATATAGCCCACCTGGGCTACTGAGCTGTAGGCCAGCATGGTCTTCAGCTCTTTTTGGCAGATCGCCAGCAGGGAGCCCCAAATGATACCTGCAGCGCCCAGATAGCCCACCACCTTGATCAGGGGCAGCTCGTACATCGCATACTCAGGTTCCAGAACAAAAAACATGACCCGTAGCAAGACATAGGCCGCTACCTTGGTCCCGATAGGGGCAATCAGGGCTGTGGCTGAGGATGAGGCGTAGGAGTAAGCGTCAGGCAGCCAGGCATGCAAGGGGAAAAGAGCCATCTTTAAAGCAATACCCAGCACAATCAGACAAAGACCGACCATGACCGGAACTGTATGCTGCACCAAAGGCAACAATGATGCAACGTCGGCCATGTTCAAAGTCCCAGTGCTGATAAAAATAAAGGCCACGCCCAAAAGATAGAAAGCTGCTCCAGTCGTGCCCAGGGTCAGATACCTAAAGGCAGCCACCGGGGCCCTTTTATCACCAATGGCCACCAGGGCATAACCAGCCAGGGCGGCTATCTCCAAAAAGACATATAAATTGAAGAAATCCCCGGTCAGAACCATGCCGCAAAGCCCTGCCAGCAATAGCATGGTCAAAGCATAAAAAGGCAGCAACTTGTCCGGAGTCTCATAAAGCACGCTTTGCCGGGAATAAAAAATCACCAGCACAGCCACTGCAGTAATCACCAGACATATAAAGGCGGACAAAGGATCCAAGATGAGCTCGATGCCCATGGGCGGCATCCAGCCCCCCAGATGGTAGCTGATCCGGCCTTGTTCCAGCACCATTTTCAGCCCCCGGGCTGAAAACCAGACTCCAAAAATGGCACCGACCAGGGCTGGATAAAATGACAGGGACCGTTTCCAGTAGCCCAGCAAAGGCACAAATATAGAGGCCAGCAAAAAAGTAACCGGGATTAGCGCAGGTATGTTGGCCGCGATCATTGCATCCGCTTTAGCAGTGTAGGTTCATCAATCGTATTATAATTACGGTAGATTGCCACCAGCAGGGCAAAAGAGACACCCAGTGTGACCACGGCCACTACTATTGCGGTCAACATCAAGGTATGCGGCAGTGGATTCAAATAGAGATCCGGATTCTGCACTCCAATTTCCGGATCCATTACAGGCACAGTTGCTCCTTTTTTGTAGGCAGCCACTATCCAGAACAAAATTGTTGAAGCCTGGACAATGGACATGCCCATGACCTTCTTCATCAAGTTTTGCTTGAGCATCATGGCGTAAAGCCCGATGACGAACAACAGCACCAGAAAGAAATAGGCATAATAGTCTTGAATAATCTCCAACATGACCTCAACACCCTATCAGATCGTCATAGATGGATACCAGGGCGGTCATTACTGCCACTGTAACCCCAAGCTCAATGAACAAAATTCCAAAACTGCGCACATCTGCAGCCTCCAGGCCCAGGAAGGGAATAGCCCCGTAATCCATGTAATTGCCCCCGAAATACATGGCCAGTACGCCTGTACCAGCAAATATCAGGGCTCCCAAGGCGCACAGAGGCACGGCTAAACTGGTGGGAAATGTCAACTGACTATGTTCAGTACCCCAGCCCAGCCGCAGCAACAAAACGCTGGCCGCCAAAAGCACTCCTCCTTGAAAGCCCCCCCCAGGGCTGTAATGGCCATGGAAAAAAACATATAGCCCGAAAATCTGGATCACCGGAGCCAACCCCCGGCTGGCCACTTGGATAATTGGACTTCCAGACAAAGCTTTCATACCGGTCTCCTGCGCAGGATGAACATGCAGGCTATGCCGCCGGCAAAGACCACAATGGTCTCGCCCAGGGTATCAAAACTCCTGTAATCCGCCAGGACTACCGTGACCATATTTGGAGTGTGCGCATCATGATAGGCATTTTGGATATAATAGGCCCCAGCTACAGGCGTGCCTGCGGGATTTACCTCCTGCTGGGCAGGCCCCTGCAGATCACCACGGGGCGCAAGTCCAAAAGCAGAGTAAGCCAGCAACAAGCCGAACAAAATCAAGGTCAAGAATTGCAGTTTTCTCAATCTCTACTCTTCCTGGAAGTTGCAAGTATGGCTGCTATATTAAACACCCCCACCACACCGGCGCCCACCACAGCCTCGGTAAAGGCCACATCAATGGCGCCCAGGGAAACCATCAAGGAAGCGGACATGAAGCTGAATATAATCAAGGTCACCGCAGCAGCCAGCAAGTTGCGCACATTCAAGCCGATCAAGGCGGCCACGACCATGATCAAGAACAAAAAGACCTCTATCAGCCAGTGCATGGGCTAACTCCCTTCCTTATCCTTGACGCCCCCCCGCCAGGGCTTAAAGCCGAAGAGCAAGGCCCTGCGGGCCAGGGCATGGGAGGCAACAGGGCTGGTCAGGGCCACAAAAATAAAGATCAGCAAGAGCTTGGCGCTGTCCTGACTAAGTCCGGTATAAATTATCATTCCAGCTACAAACATGAGCACCCCCAGGGTATCCACCTTGCCTGCTGCATGCACCCGGGTATAGAAATCCGGCAGCCTAATGAGCCCGATACTGCCCACCAGCATAAAAAATACGCCCCCAGCCATGAGCAAGATGGAAACTATTTGCTGCAGCAGGCTCATTTGCAGGACCCGGCATCCTCGATTTTGAAGTATTTGGCAATGGCGATCACGCCCACGAAATTGAGCACAGCATAAGCCAGGGCAATGTCTATAAACATCTCCAGCCTACCGTAAATAAAACCAAAGAGCAGGATCAGGGTGATCGTCTTGCTGCCCACGGCAGCCGCGCCAAGCAGGCGGTCGAATACAGTGGGCCCCCTATAGACCCTGTAAAATGGTACCAATAAAACAACTGCCAGGATCAGAGCCAGAACAGTAAATACACCATGCATTACTTGTGCTCCCTGCCAGAGTGCAAGAACTCAACTTCGCAGCACATGTCTTCTGTACGGCATTCATCCAGGTAGAGTCTGGCAACTTTGGCCTCCATCTCTCCGCTGACCAAAGACTCCTCGGTATCCTCGGTCAGGGCGTGCACGATAAAATACTGGCCATCAATTTGCACGGTCAAGGTGCCCGGTGTCAGGGTAATGGAGTTGCCCAGCATGACCTTGGCCAGCACATTGGGCTGTTGAGATTTAAACCTGACCAGCGTAGGCTGGATAGGCATCCCTGGATGCAGAATAATATAGGCCACATAGGCTCCAGACTTGACAATCTGCCAGAGCAGATAGACCAGATAAATCAACAGCCTTAAAATATTTATTCTGGTGCTGCCGCAGGGCTGGTCTTCTGCCAAAGGCAGGCTGCTCATCTTCCAGTTTAACCAGAGTACAATGCCCACGGATAAAATTCCGTACAGTATGTGCAGCAGATCATAATGACCGCTGAATACAAGCCAGAGCAGCATCAGCAAAAGGCCCTGCAATACTAAGCCTCTGAAGCGCAGATACCGGGAAGATTCTTTGGCGCAGGTTTCTTGCTCCATTATACGCACCGCCTGAATTTATGCTCATTCATGGAGTCAAATG
>CAZLUR010000032.1:0-5235 GCA_964562725.1 uncultured Desulfohalobiaceae bacterium
GGGCTCTGCCATGCCTAACACACCTCACTATATTGGTCACCGTAGGCGGCTTAAGGAAAAATTTTTAGAAAACAGCAAGGTTCTGGCTGACTACGAAATCCTGGAGCTCTTGCTGGGCTATGCCCTGCCTAGAAAGGACACCAAACCCCTGGCCAAAGAACTTTTGCAGAACTTCGGTTCCCTGAAAGGGGTATTTCATGCCCAGAGACATGAATTGCGCAAAGTAGCTGGCCTGGGCCCAGGGCTGGAACTATTCTGGATGTTGCTCTATGAATTCTGGATCAGGCTGGGTCAAGAGGAACTGCCCAAAAAACAGGTTCTAAACAGCCCCCTGGCAGTGTTGGAAGCTGTGCGCAGGCGCATTGGTTTTGCCGGCAAAGAGAGTTTTTGGCAGGCTTTAGTGGACAACAAAAACAGACTCCTGGATTTGACCTGTGTCAGTCAGGGTACTGTGGATCAGGCCTGCATCTACCCCAGGGAGATATTTAAGCCTGCCCTGGAACTTGAAGCCAGTGGGATCATCCTGGTGCACAACCACCCTGGTGGGGACCCCCGCCCCTCAATTCAAGATAAAGAAATGACCAAGCGCCTGCAAAAGACCGGACTGGAACTGGGTGTCAGGGTCCTGGACCATGTGATAGTTGCAGAAGATAGTTATTACAGCTTCCAGGAACAAGGATTGCTGTAAACAGAACCGAAATTGACCATCTTTACTGAATCGAACCATTTTCCCCTTAGACCAGCAAAAACCAGCCTGATAGCGCATTTCAAAATAAAAGTCTGCAGGGTTGCTAGACCTGAATTATGTATTATTATATTCCAACAGCTGCATGCTCTTCAAATTATATCTGGAGACAACCCTAGCAGAGCAAGGAGAGAACTGATGACAGACAGTAAATATATGGCTGAATACAATGAAAAACTTGAATCCGGCATTGGCCAGGGAATCGCACAGGCAGAAGTTATCAAGGACAGCCAGGATCAAGGGGATGGAACCAAGATAGATTTCCCGGAGCAAATGCCCCTTTTGACTGTCCGGGATATCGTAATTTTCAACTATATGATTCTACCTCTGTTCGTGGGCCGCAGCAAATCCATCCAAGCCATAGAAGCGGCCTTAAACGATAAGCGCTATATTCTGGTCAACACCCAAAAGGATGAAAAACTGGAAGAGCCTGGTGTCCAGGATGTGTACCAAGTTGGCACTATAGCCATGATCATGCGCATGCTGAAAATGCCTGACGGCAGGTTGAAAGTCTTGGTGCAGGGCCTGTCCCGGGCCAGGATCAAATCTGTTCTCCAGGAGGAGCCTTATCCCGTGGTGCAGGTGGAAAAAATCGAGGAACAGGAATTACAAGAGATTACTCCGGACGCCGAGGCCCAGATGCGTATGGCCAGGGAACAGAGTGAAAAGATCATTTCTTTACGGGGCATGGATCCTTCAGAGATCATGACCGTCCTAAACAGTGTGGAAGAACCAGGGCGCCTGGCTGACCTGATTGCCTCCAACCTGCGCATGCAGCCTGCTACAGCCCAGGCTATCCTGGAATGCCAGGAGGCCATGGAGCGTTTGAAACTGGTAAACAAGCAGCTGATGAAAGAAGTGGAAGTGGCTTCTTTACAGAGCAAGATCCAAAATATGGCCAAGGAGGGCATGGACAAGGCCCAAAAAGAATTTTTCCTGCGAGAACAGCTAAAAGCCATCAAGTCCGAACTGGGCGAGGATGAATCCGGAGACGAAGAATTCGAGGAGCTTCGCCAGAACATTGAAAAAGTGGGTATGCCCAAGGAGGTCAAGAAAGAGGCCCACAAACAGCTGAATCGCTTAGAGAACATGCATCCGGACTCTTCAGAGGCCACGGTGATCCGCACCTATCTGGATTGGCTGGTGGAACTGCCCTGGAAAAAAACCTCCCGGGATCAGCTGGATATAAAAAAGGCTGAACAGATCCTGGACGAGGATCACTATGACCTGCAAAAGGTCAAGGAGCGCATCCTGGAATATTTAAGTGTGCGCAAATTAAATCCGAAAATGAAAGGACCAATCCTTTGTTTTGTTGGCCCCCCAGGTGTGGGCAAGACTTCCCTGGGTCGGTCAGTTGCCAGGAGTCTGAACAGAAAATTCACCCGCATGTCTTTGGGCGGTATGCGGGACGAAGCAGAAATCCGCGGCCACAGAAGAACATACATCGGCTCAATGCCTGGTCGGATCATCCAGGGCATTAAGGATGCCGGCACCAAAAACCCTGTGTTTATGTTGGATGAGATAGATAAAGTGGGTGCTGACTTCAGGGGAGACCCTTCTTCAGCACTGCTGGAGGTCCTTGATCCTGAGCAGAACTACACCTTTACTGACCACTATCTGAATGTGCCTTTTGATCTGTCCAAGGTCATGTTCATCTGCACTGCAAACCTGTTGGAGACTATTCCAGCTGCCTTGTTGGACCGTATGGAAGTGATCAGGATCCCTGGCTACACAGAACAGGAAAAAATCAAGATTGCCAAGCAATTTTTGATCCCTAGACAGATCAAAGAAAACGGCCTGCGCAAATCCCAAGTCAATCTCAGCGACAAGGCAGTAGCCAGGATTATCCGCAATTATACCCGAGAGGCTGGCCTGCGCAATCTGGAACGGGAGATAGGCTCTGCCTGCCGCAAGATTGCCCGCAGGATAGCAGAGGGCGAGAGCAAGACCTTCAGCATCACTCCGGGCAATGTGCACCGCTATCTAGGGGTACCCAGATACCTGGAGGAAGCCCGGGAAAAAGAGCTTCCAGCAGGCGTGGCCTTGGGGCTGGCCTGGACCGCTGCCGGCGGAGAATTGCTGCATGTGGAAGTGAGCACCATGCCTGGCAAGGGCAAATTGACCCTGACCGGCCAATTAGGGGAGGTCATGAAGGAAAGCGCCCAGGCTGCGCTGAGCTATGCCCGCAGCAGGGCTGACCAGCTGGGACTGAAGCCGGACTTTGCTGAGAAAAAGGATATCCATGTCCATGTGCCTTCCGGGGCTACGCCCAAGGAAGGGCCTTCTGCAGGAGTGACCCTGGTTATGGCTCTGCTTTCTGCCTTGACCAACCAGCCCCTGCATAATGATGTGGCCATGACCGGAGAAATTACCCTGCGGGGCAGGGTATTGCCCGTAGGCGGCATAAAGGAGAAGATCCTGGCTGCACAGGCAGCAGGGATCAAAAAGGTCATTTTGCCTGCAGAGAATTACAAGGACTTCAAGGAGATCCCCACTGACCTCCGTAAAAAACTGCAATTGGAGACAGTGGAGCATATAGATCAGATCTGGCCCCTGGTCTGCTTACAAGCAGGTCAAGACTTGAATCCCCAGGATTGCAACTAATTTAGAGCACCTGGAGCGCAACCTTAGCGCTCCAGGCTTTGCTTTGAGCTTTGCCTGCTTGGTCCTCTAGTCAATGGACCAAGATTTCCTGCTCCTGTGATCAAAATCTTTTGAGTGCAACCCCAATGCATGGAGTATACAAGCATGAGCGACGATCTTATCAACAAGACCAAAAAGACTGCTGCCTTGTATTTTGAAGGAGTGCCCGGAGAGCGGCCTTTTGAGCTCTGGAAGAGCTTTGATAAAGAGCTGGCCAAGGACCTGTCCTTGTTTATCACAGGCACAATGTATGCCCGGGAAAAAATCCCCCATCCCACCAGGCAGCTGGTCACTGTGGCTGCCCTGACCGCCTTGGGCAAGACTGAAGAATTGAGATTGCATATCCATGCCGCCTTGAATGTGGGCTGTACTCGGGAGGAGGTGGCTGAAGCCATCTTTCAGACCGCGATCTATGCCGGAGTGCCGGCCATAAACGTGGCCTTGAAGGTTCTGCGCCAAGTGCTCCAGGAAAGGGAAGACACCTCAGGGTCCTGAAGCAGGGCACTGCCTTCTGAATCTGCAGGAAATACTTCGGGGTTTCGTCCATCTGATCATTTTTATGGGCTTGAAGTTGTTCACATCTTTCAGAAACGCAGGCCCAGGCAGACAGGGGTATATACCTTCCCAGCCCTGAGATCACAAGGGCTCAACATGAAACCTTTCCAAATACTGTAAACAAGCCTTGCATTCATCTTAGACTTCTACTATTATTTATAAAAATGTAGCATCGTAAAAAGCTGAAGAGCTGATGTTGCGAAGTTTCCCGTCTTTGTTTTATAGGCTGTTCCAATCAGTATAACCTGATAAACCTGGAATCAAAAACCCAAACAAGGAGGAGACCATGAAAAAGGCACTATCATTCTTTCTGGCTGCAGCTTTAATACTTGTCCTTTATCTGCCTGCCTCTGCCACAGAGTACATCGCCATAGGCACAGGCGGGACAGGAGGCACCTATTATCCCTATGGCGGGGCAATGGCCAGCATCTACAACAAAAACATTGATGGAGTTCAGGTATCTGCAGAAGTAACTGGCGCCTCTGTGGAGAACGCCAGGCTTTTGGATAGAGGAGAGCTGGAGCTGGCCATGGCCATGAACGACGTGGTCTATCTGGCGGTACATGGCGAGGGTGACTTCAAGGAGCCCATTGAAGTGCGCACCCTGTTTGAAATGTATCCCAACGTTTTCCATGCAGTAACCCTGCAAAGAAAGAAAGGCATCAACCACATGCAGGATCTGAAGGGCAGTGAGGTATCTGTAGGCTCACCTGGCAGCGGCACAGAAACCATGGCCAAACTCATATTGACCTCTCTGGGCATAAGCTATGACGACTTTAAGGTCCATCGCCTCTCTTTTGCTGAGAACACCCAGGCCCTGAAGGACAGGGTTATTGATGTGGGCATCTGGTCTGTGGGCCCGCCTACCTCCTCCATCATGGATCTGGCAACTACCCATGACATCAAGATCATCCCCTTTACTGAAGAGCAGATGAATACTGTGGTCGAGGACCACCCCTATTACTCTGACTGGGCGATTAAAGCAGGGACCTATGATGGGCAGGATGAAGATGTACGTACACCCAGTGTCTGGAATACAGTCCTGGTGCACAAGAACATGAGTGAGGACATGGCCTATGAACTGGCCAAAGCCACATTTGAGAACAGACAGGATCTAAAGGACGTATATATCGGAGCCAGGGACACTACTCCGGAAAACACCATTGCTAATGCTGTAGCCCCGCTGCACCCTGGAGTGATCAAGTACTTCAAGGAGCTCGACTTGGATGTGCCAGACCAGCTTATCCCTCCTGAGATGAAGTAACGCCTTTAAGGCAACGGATTCCTAGCCG
>CAZLUR010000032.1:5245-23875 GCA_964562725.1 uncultured Desulfohalobiaceae bacterium
CAGCCTCCTGGAGAAAGCGCTTTTTCCAGGAGGCTGCAATAATATGTCTTTTTTTTGCAGACAGCCAAGAGCAATGATAGATTAAAAAATGCGGTACCTAGGCAGACAGAAAAGGGTTGTAGCTTGTTTTTTGTTCTCAATCGCTGCCTTGTGGCTAGGCGTACAGGATTCTTATGCTCAGCAGCTGGTTGTCAAAAACGGCCAGACAGGGGAGGTAGGCTGGTCTGCTGATATAAATGACGGTGAAGAATTCTCAGTTATCTACATCCACTCAGTGGACAGGCTTCCGGTACATGAGTTTTATATCAATAAAGACGGTCAGCTTTTTTTGACCGGGATCAAGGTGATAGACTTTGGCGCAGGCCTGGATTACACAGGAGAAGGCAAACTGCGCATGGATGGCAAATGGACCTATATAGATAATATGCACAGAAAAATAGACTCCCTGCCTTTAAGGATTGGTTCAGTAGCAGATCATACTTTAATCTATCGCGATAAAAGGATTCGACTTCAAGACCACTTCTCAGCTTTTACCCTGGTACGTCTGGAATTAAAATGACAGGGGGGGACAAATCTAAATGGCTGCAAATGAAGCACAATCTTCAAGTATAGCAAGCTATATTACTGCCAAGTTCATACTGCTTGTGGCCCTGGCCCTGACCTTCTTCCATCTATACACCTCCGGCATATCCATGTTCACTGCATGGATCCAAAGGGATGTACATCTTATATTGATGCTGATCCTGGTTTTTCTGGTGTACCCTTTGGGAAAACGCGAGAATCCCACTGTGCTGGACTGGCTTCTTATCCTGCTCTCCATGGCCACTGGCCTATATATTATACTCTTTTATCAAGACATTGTGGTCAGGCTGGGTATTCCCACCACCCCTGATCTTATATTCGGCGGAATCATGATTGTAGTGCTTTTGGAGGCCACCCGCAGGGCCACAGGCTGGGTTCTGGTCTTAATCGGCTTGGCTTTTATATTCTACACCCTAGCTGGCCCTAATCTTCCTGGGCTACTGGGTCACAGGGGCTATTCTGTTCAAAGAATCATCTCCCAGATGTATCTGACCACAGAGGGCATATTTGGTATCCCTCTCGGGGTCTCAGCAAACTATATCTTTTTGTTCATTTTTCTGACCACCATGCTGGAAAAGCTGGGCATGGGTAAATTTCTGCTGGATCTGGCCATGTCTCTCATGGGCAGATTCACTGGAGGGCCGGCCAAGACAGCAGTGCTGGGTAGCGGGCTAATGGGATCCTTGACTGGAAGTGCTGTGGCCAATGTGGTAGGCACCGGCGCCTTTACCATTCCGCTTATGAGAAGCAGCGGCTACAAATCACATTTTGCAGGAGCGGTTGAGGCCTGCGCCTCTGCAGGCGGGCAGCTGATGCCGCCCATCATGGGCGCAGCAGCATTCATTATTGCCGAATTTCTGGGCATCCCCTATATTCATGTGGTCATTGCCGCGATCATCCCTGCCCTGCTTTACTATCTCTGTGTCTTGTTCGCAGTACACTTTGAGTCCTCCAGACTGGGGCTCCTGGGGCTGCCCCGAAAAGAGCTGCCCTCTTTGAAGAAAGTGCTCAAGGAAGGAGGGCATTTTTTGCTGCCCCTCTTCGCCCTGATCTACTTTCTGGGGGTGGTGCAGTATTCGCCTATCAGGTCTGCGTTTTACGCTATCATCTGCATGTTTGTAATATCCTTTGTCAGATGGCATTCCAGGATCAACTGGCCCAGATTCAAGGAGGGAGCAGTTGCAGCCTCAAAAAGGACCATAACTGTAGCCATGGCCTGCGCCACTGCAGGCCTTGTAATCGGCTGCATCAACCTCACCGGCCTGGGCCTGAAGATCTCAGCCCTGATCATATCCACCTCCGGCGGCATCCTCTGGCTGGCCCTGATTCTGACAGCAGTAATGGCCATTATCCTGGGTATGGGACTGCCTGCTACTGCAGCCTATATTGTAGCTGGGACCATGGCTGCCCCTGCCCTGGTCAAAATGGGGCTTTATCCCCTTTCAGCCCATTTGTTCGTGTTCTACTTTGCCATTATCTCCGCCATTACTCCGCCGATTGCCCTGGCAGCCTACGGGGCCTCTGCAATAGCAGAGGCTGATCCGCTCAAAATAGCGGTTACAGCCTGCAAGATAGGTGTGGCTGCATTTATTATCCCTTTTATGTTCGCTTATGACTCTTTGCTTGTGGCCCATGGCGAGCTAAGCAGCATATTATGGGCCACTGCTACTGCCATTGTGGGAATAGCATCTCTGGCAGGAGGCATAATAGGCTTTGTGTGGAAGCCGGCCAAAATCTACGAAAGGGCCCTTTTTGTCCTTGGCTCTTTTTTGCTCATTTATACCACCATATACAGCGATGCCCTGGGGTTGGGGATCATAGCCCTGACCCTGCTCATACATGTCTTAAGGGCTAGGAAGCAGGAAAATGTCAAGGCCAGTCAGAGCCCTGCTTGAATCTTGCTATGACAGCCCCATGGCCTGGGCCAGGATTTGAATGGTGTGTCTGACCCTGATCCCTGGGTCCTGATTGTGCAGGCCGTCCATAAGCTGGATCATGCAGGCCGGGCAGCCGGTGACCACCTGTTCTGCCTGGACACCCAGGATGTTTTGCACCTTATGCGCCCTGATTCTTTTGGACATGTCCCTGTGGGTCAAGCCGTAAGTACCCCCCAGCCCGCAGCAGCGGTCTGGATCCTGCATTTCCAGCAAAAATTCCTGACAGCAGAGCCTGAGCAGTTGCCGCGGCTCTTGAGCCAGACCCTGTGCTCTCTTCAAATGACAGGGATCGTGATAAGTGGTCCTCAGCCTACAGGGAGAAGTGATTTTTTGGGCAATCTTCTCCAGCCCAATCACCTGCAACAGGTACTCTGAGATGTCGTAGGTACGCGAGGCCAGATCGACAGCAGCCTGGGACAGGTCAGTATCCTGGACAAACGCTTCAGGATAGACCTTCTTGAACATGTAGCCCCCTGATGAACAGCAGACCACTACTTGAGAATACTGGTGCATGCTGCTTAAAACTTCCAGGTTGCGTTCGGCCAGGGTCAGAAAGGTCTGCTTGTCTCCTGCCGCCTGTACAGGAGCACCGCAGCAGTTCTGGTGCTTGGGGATAATTACAGATATGTTAAGAGCGTTCAGAACCTTGACCAGGGCTTCTGCGATACTGGGGAAGATATAGTTGGAGGCACACCCGGTGAAAAACACCACCTGCCCGGCCTGATCAGAGGCCTTGAGCATTTCGGGATGCTGGCGGCGAAAAGGGGTTCTAGCCAGTCTGGGCAGAACCTGCTCTGCCTCCACCCCTGGCAGGGCAAATCTCCTGCGCAGTCCGCTGCTTTCCGGGATGCGCCTAAAGAGCAGACGCTGGAGCAGGGACCCCCTTTTGAAAAATGTGTCCAGTTGCCTGCTGCCAGCACTTAAGACTGCATGCACCTTCCTGCGGGGCCAGGAAAGGCCTTTTTTCTGCATCAATGCTTCCCTGGCCTGGATCACGATCTTATCCACCCTGACTGAACTGCTGCAGTTCTCCACACAGGCCAGACACAGCAGACAGTTGTTCAAAACATGGGCATAGCCCTGGGTGTCAGGCAGGGCTCCTTCGGCCGCTGCCTCCACCAGGGCGATCTTGCCCCGGGCTACGTCTTTCTCCATTTTGGTTTGGGCAAAAATAGGGCAGACGCTGTGACAGGCCCCGCATTTGGCACATTTGTTCAATTCTTCCTGCAGCTGAACCAGGCTTTTGTCCAGTTCTGCACCAGGCCCGGTCATAGACTTAGTCTTCATCCGGCAGGATTTTGCCCGGGTTGAGGATGTTTTGGGGATCAATAGCCTTCTTGATGCTGCGCATCAGATTGATGACCCCAGGCTCCAGGTTCATGCGCATGTATTTTTTTTTGCTGGTCCCGATGCCGTGTTCTCCGGAAATTCGCCCTCCCAGCTCTACAGTTTTCCTGAAGATGGCCTCTACTGCTTGCTCAGCCAGTTCCAGGGGCTCTTGCTGAGGCAGGACATTGACATGGATGTTTCCATCCCCGGCATGGCCGAAGTTGGCGATCAACACCCCGAACTTTTTTGATATTTCCTCAATAGCGGCAATCATTTCCGGAATCCTGGCCCTGGGGACCACAATGTCCTCATTGATTTTGATGATGGCTCTATGATGAGCCAGAGAGGCTGAGACAGCTCGCCTGGCCTGCCACAGCTGATCCTGTTCAGCTGCATCAACCGCAATATGCACGGACAAGGCCCCATTGGCCAGACAGACCTCTTTGACCCGGAGAATATTTTTTTCAATCAATTCCTGGTCCCCATCCAGCTCAATAAGCATGAAGGCTTCTGTATCCTGGGGCAGACCCAGATCCAGATATCGTCCCGCAGACCAGATACTATGTTTGTCCATAAATTCCATGGTGGTGGGCAAAATCTTGTGCCGCACCACGTCAGATACTGTCTTAGCTGCAGCCAACATGGACGGAAAGACCGCGCTCAAAGTCTTCTTACCCTCTGGCAGAGGCAGCAGCTTGAGGATGGCCTTGGTCACCACGCCCAGGGTACCTTCAGAGCCCACAAAGAGCTGGGTCAGGTTATAACCCACTACATCCTTGATACACTTAGATCCAGTATGCAGGATTTCACCGCTGGGCAGTACTACCTCCAGGCCCAGGACATAGTCTTTGGTCACTCCATACTTCACCGCCCGCATGCCCCCAGAATTCTCTGCTATATTACCCCCGATGGTAGAAAAGTTCATACTGGCCGGGTCAGGCGGATAAAAAAGGCCATGTTCCTGTACAGCCAGATGCAGATCATGGGTAATCACCCCGGGCTCCACCACTGCAACAAGATTCTCGATATCCACTTCCAGGATACGGTTAAACCTGTTCAAGACCAGAACAATCCCGCCTTGAACAGGGATGCTGCCCCCGGTCATCCCGCTGCCTGCCCCCCTGGGGATAACCGGGATTTGGTGCTCATTGGCCAGCGCCAGGACCCTGGAGATCTGTTGTACTGACCGGGGAAAGGCCACAGCCTCAGGAAGGCACTTATTTTTTGTGGCGTCATAGGCATAGGTAATCCTTTCTTCCAGGCTATGTACAAAATTGTCTTGACCCAGGATCTCTACAAATTTCTTTTTGAGTTGGTGGCTGATCATCATTGTACCTGGTGCTCAAAGTCCTGTCTGGCCCTGACAGGGCATGCAGACCATAAAACCCTTTTTGCCTGACAAGCTTAGATATGCTAACTATGGAATAATATTTGCATCTTGACATACCCCAAAAATGACTGCAAGCTTTTTACGTACCCTTAAAACCCTGAGTACGGATCCAGGCTAGAATAGCCTGTTCGGCTGCCCCAGCTGAATGTCCTTGCCCTACGTTTGCAAGAAGCCCATTCAATGGTCCAATAATGAATCCAGGAACATTCCAAGTTCTTTTCAGACTTGCAGCAATAAGACCCATTAATGCTAAATCCTTAAAGCAAGTGTTAATCGCAAATTATAAGAGGAGAGATTTTATGAAGGGCAGTGGCAACAAAACAATGAACCTTAAGGATGCTGTGGACAGATTCATTTTTGACGGCGCCCACATATCCATTGGGGGGTTCACTGTGAATAGAAACCCCATGGCTGCAGTACATCAGATTATTCGTTCCCGGGTGCAAGATCTGCATATGTATGTCCATTCCAATGGGCAGGGTGTAGATGAACTCATCGGGGCCGGATGCGTGTCCAGCATTGAGATTGCCTATGGGGCCAATGGCAGGTTCGCCCCCACCTGTGTCCGTTTTCGTCAAGCTGTGGAACAAGGCAACATTGCCATTGAAGACTATTCCAACTACCAGATGAATCTGCGCTTCTTGGCCGGGGCTATGGGGCTGCCTTTTTTGCCCTGCCGGTCCTCTTTGGGTACGGATATAGTTCACAAATGGGGTTTTTCTCCTCAAATGCGCCAAAACAATCCCAAGTTGCCGGACAAAAAACTGGAGGTCTTGGACAGCCCTTTTGGTGCATGGAATGAGGCCCCCAAAGTGGTCCTGGTGCCTGCTATCAATCCGGATCTGAGCTTTATCCATGTCCAGCAGGCAGACCAGCAGGGTACCTGCAAGATTATGGGGCTCAGCTTCGGCGATGTGGAACAGGCCAAGGCCTCTAAATGCCTGGTAGTGACCTGTGAAAATCTGGTGGACACTGAAATCATGCGCAGGCATCCAGAACAAAATCAGATTCCAGGCATCTATGTGGACGCTGTGGTGCATGTGCCTTACGGGGCTTATCCCACAGCATGTTACCGCTATTATGACTATGACCCCGGCTATCTGCACGAATATTTTAGGGATGCTAAGCAGGATGAGAGCAATGACCAAAACCGGCAGCGCTATGTTTATGGCCTGGAATCGCACCAGGAGTTGCTCAAATCCATCGGGGCAGATAGGCTGGCCAAGATTGCAGCTGACCCGGAAACAGGGTATGCCCGCAATCTGCAACGCTTGTGATGGAGGGCGATATGCACTACACAGCACGGGAAATGATGACCATTATGGCTGCCCGGGAGATTGAAGACAGGGCTATTGTGTTTTGCGGTACAGGGATTTCCTTGCTTGCAGCCATTGCCGCCAAGAAAATAACTGCCCCTAATTGCGTAATCTTTTTTGAAACCGGGGCTATAGACTCCAGGCTGGAAGAGATCCCTTTGGCAGTGGCAGACCCCAGGGTTATGTATGCGGCATCCTCCACCAGCGGCATGCTGGATGCCTTTGCTGCCATGCAGAACCGGATCATCGGCCGCCATGTTATCGGCATTTTAGGCGCAGGTCAGGTGGATAGATACGGCAATTTAAACACAACCTGTATTGGTGATTATGCACAGCCCAGTATCAGGTTTCCAGGAAGCGGAGGAGGCTGTGATGTGACCTCTCTGGTTCCCAAATGCATCATCTTCATGCAGCAACAAAAGAGAAAGTTTGTAAACAAGTTGGACTACTTGACCAGTCCTGGCTACCTGGACGGGCCCCAGGGCCGGGAAAAAGCCGGGCTGCCGCCTGGAGGACCGACAGTGGTCATCACCGACCTGGGCACTTTTCGCTTTGCTGAAACCAGCAGAGAAATGTACCTGCATGGCACATATCCCGGGGTGCAACCAGAACAAATCCTGCAGGAGATGGAGTTTGAAGTGGATATCTCTCAGGCCCGGGAAGAAAAACCGCCCACAGAGTTTGAACTGCAGATCCTGCGCGAGAAATGCGACCCGCACCGGCTAATCAACACCTGAGACCCGATTAAATTATCTTAATTCCTAGCTGGCCCAAAGCCTTTGTTAGCTCCTGTTACTATCCAAGGCAAATTAATCCCTAAAACCATTTTAAGGGAGATTTTTAATTTATTGCTCAGCTTAAGGATTGACAGATGCAGAGTAATCTTTTACCAAATACCTGCTGCAATGGGCGTAAAGCAACTATAGAATAAACTTAAGTGGTCATTAAACGTTTGAGTCAGGGGGGAAGTTAATGGATTTTTCATGGACAAAAGAACAAGAAATGCTTCGCAAGTCAGTGCGCGAATTTGCAACTAAAAAACTTGTACCCCACCTTTCGGATTGGGACAAAGAACACTATTTTCCCTATGAAGAAGCCCTGAAGCCCATGGGGGAACTGGGTTTTTTCGGGACTGTCATCCCGGAAGAATACGGAGGCGAAGGCATGGGCTTTGTAGCCTCCATGATCGTCACCGAAGAGATCGCCCGCACTGCCAGTTCCCTGCGGGTGCAGGTCAACATGCAGGAACTGGGCTGCGCCTATACTATTTACCGCTATGGCAATGAAGACCTGAAAAACAAATACATCCCCAAGCTTGTACTGGCTGAATATGTAGGCGGATTTGGAATCACTGAACCTGATGCCGGATCCGACGTCATGGCCATGCAGTCCACAGCCGAGGACAAGGGTGATCACTGGCTGCTAAACGGCAGCAAGACCTGGATCTCCAACGCGCATGTGGCTGACGTCCTTATCTATTACGCCTATACTGACCAGTCCAAAGGCTCCAAAGGCTTGTCCGCATTTGTTATTGAGCCCAAAAACTTCAATGGAGTCAAGACCACCAAGCTGGACAAAATGGGCTCCCATTGCTCACCCACTGGAGAAGTTTTTTTGGACAGCACCCGAGTACCCAAGGAGAACATCCTGGGCCAGCCCGGGGACGGGGCCAGGATTGTTTTCAGCTCTCTGAATCAGACCCGGCTGTCTGCAGCCGCAGGAGGAGTAGGACTGGCCCAGGCCTGCCTGGAGGAGATCATCAAGTACTGCAAGCAGCGCAAACAGTTTGGAAAATCCATTGGCGATTTTCAAATGAACCAGGAAATGATCGGCCAGCTTTCGGCCGAGATCGAAGCTGCCCGGCTGGTAGTCTACAAAGCTGCCTACAACAAGGACCAGGGCAAGCTGAATAACGGCCTGGATGTGGCCCAGGCCAAGTATTTGGCCGGGGAAGTGGCCAACAAGGCAGCCAACTTTGCCATGCGCATCCTGGGCGCATACGGCTACTCCACTGAATATCCTGTGGAACGCTTCTTTCGGGATATGCCCACCTATTACATGGTGGAGGGCTCAGCCAATATCTGTAAAATGATTATTGCCCTGGACCAGCTGGGTGTGCGCAAGGCCAACAGGGACAAGTAGCTACCGGATATTCTTTTTAAAACCTCTTGCAGGGACTGACTTTCAAGAATGGCCTGCAAAACACAAAAGGAGTAATTATGTCTGAAGAAATCAAAGCCCCTTTGGCGGGCAATGTGTGGGTAGTTTCTGTAAACGTTGGGGACCAGGTGGAAGAAGACGATGAAGTCTTGATCTTGGAAGCCATGAAGATGGAGTCCCCTGTCTATTCTCCTGTGGACGGCACGGTCAAAGAAATCAAAGTCAAAAAAGGGGACGCTGTGGAAGAAGACGATGTCTTGATGGTCATTGAATAACAATATCCTGCAATACGGCAAACGAGGTTTTGGGAATGCATAAATACTTCAAGAAGATGGATGTGTTAGGCAAGGGTTTAAAGGACAAGGTCAAGCAACGGACCCAGGATAATGTGCAGGAAGTAAGTCAGGTAGAGCAGGAAATCCAGGCTGCCCAGGAGAAGGTCAAAGAATTCGGGCTGCCTAGCGAAAAAATCAATTCCCGCGGGCAGCTGACTATCTGGCAACGCCTGGAAATCCTGGTGGACCAAGGGACTTGGCGGCCTTTGCATATTCTTTACAATCCAGCAGGGAACGAGGACTGCACCACCAATGTGGTCGATGGTCTGGCTAAAATTAATGGTCGCTGGGCAGTGATCATCGGGTTTGACAATAAGTATATGGCCGGGGCCTGGGTCCCTGGGCAGGCAGAGAATGTCTTCCGGGTCACTGATCTAGCCAAGCGGCTCAATATCCCCCTGATCTGGGTTGTAAACTGCAGCGGCGTAAAACTTACAGAGCAGGAAAAGTTTTATGCCGGCCGCCGAGGCTCAGGGACCACTTTTTTTCGCCATGCAGAGCTGGAACAAATGGGACTGCCCGTTTTGGCCGGCATCTATGGTACCAATCCTGCCGGAGGCGGCTATCAAGGGGTGAGCCCCACGATCTTGTTTGCGCATAAGGACTGCAATATTGCAGTGGGCGGGGCTGGAATCGTAAGCGGCATGAGCCCCAAGGGATATTTTGACGTGGAGTCGGCCCAGGAACTGATAGACGTGGCCAAAAAATTCCGGGCTGAGCCTCCAGGAGGCGTGGATATCCATTACGATGAGACAGGTTTTTTCCGCTATGTGTTTGAGCAAGAGGAAGACCTGCTAAGGGCCATGCGGGAATATATGACCAAGCTGCCTGCTTATGACCCTGAGTTCTTCCGGGTAGACCAACCCAAGGAACCCCAGTATCCAGCTCAAGACCTGTATCACCTGTTGCCCATGAATCCCAAGCGGACATATAATTTCGAAGAGATCTTGGCCAGGCTGATAGACGGCAGCGAACACCTGGAATTCCGTCCTGATTACGGCCCAGAGGTTTACACCGGCCTGGTTAAGCTTGACGGTTTTCTCTGTGCCTGTATTGGCAACAGGCAGGGGATCATGCCCAAGGGATATCCTGAATATGCTGATTATCCTGGGATTGGAGGCAAGCTCTACCGCCAGGGTCTGATCAAGATGAACGAATTTGTAGCCCATTGCGGCCGCGACCGGATACCTATTATCTGGTTCCAGGACACCAGCGGCATAGATGTGGGCAACATTGCGGAAAAGGCCGAACTGCTCGGCTTGGGCCAGAGCCTTATCTATTCCATTCAGCAGACAGATGTACCCATGATGCTGGTCAACCTGCGCAAAGGGGCTGCTGCTGCACATTATATTATGGGCGGGCCAACTGCCAACCGGCACAATGCCTTTACCCTGGGGGTGGCTAGCACTGAAATCTATGTCATGCACGGCGAAACCGCATCTGTAGCCACCTATACCCGGCGTCTGATCAAGGAACAGCAGGATGGCAAGCCCTTGGAACCAGTGGTGGAGAAGATGAACGAACTGGTCAAACATTATTATGACACATCCAGACCCATTTTTTGCGCTAAAACCGGCCTGGTGGATGAGCTTGTCTCTTTGACTGAATTGCGCAGCTATCTGCAGGCCTTTGCCGGGGCGGTCTACCAGAACCCCAGATCCCTTTGCCCTCAGCACCACCTTATGCTACCGCGGATTATCAAAGGCTAATGCATCGGATAAACCGCTGCAAGCAGCAAGAGGCCTGAGGCCAGGCCTCTTGCTGCTTGGGCTTTTTGTCTGTTGTGTTTAGAGTAAAGGCTGGAAAATCAGGAAGCAAGCAACCTGAAAAGGGTGAATTATGTGGCAAGCAATAGAGATCGGAATTGCTGGTATCATTGGAGTTATGTTCGGGATATTCCTTTTGTATTGTACAGTGCGCATAACCGGCTATGTGACTGACAAGATAGAAAAGAGAGGCTCTTCCAATGGATAACCTGTTTGAACTTATCAACATGTCCGGCTTCATGTACATGACGCCCAAGATGCTGGTGATGTGGGTCATTGCCGGGATCTTGATCTGTTTGGCTATTGCCAAAAAATTTGAGCCCTTGCTCTTATTGCCCATTGGATTTGGTATCCTGCTGGCCAATTTGCCCCTGACCGGACTCATGGAACCTGGAGAAGGTCTTATTTGGCGTTTTTATCAGCATGGTCTCCAATGGCAGATCATCCCCCCGCTCATCTTCTTAGGTGTAGGCGCCATGACTGACTTCGGTCCTGTGCTGGCCAACCCCAAGCTCCTTTTTCTAGGGGCCGGGGCCCAAGTAGGAGTATACATTACCTTTTTCTCAGCCTATATTTTTGGCTTTGGCCTGGCTGAGTCAGCCGTAATCGGTATCATTGGCGGGGCGGACGGTCCCACCACCATTTATCTGGCTGCTCAGCTGGCCCCGCATATGCTGGGTAGTACAGCAGTGGCTGCATACTCTTATATGGCCCTGGTGCCCATTGTGATGCCTCCGGTGATGATGCTGCTCACCACCAAAAAAGAACGCAACATCCGCATGAAGACGGAACGCAAAGTGGGCAAACTGGAGAAACTTGTTTTTCCCTTTCTGGCCACTG
Source organism: uncultured Desulfohalobiaceae bacterium (assembly GCA_964562725.1). Taxonomy (GTDB): domain Bacteria; phylum Desulfobacterota; class Desulfovibrionia; order Desulfovibrionales; family Desulfothermaceae; genus CAZBUB01. The sequence goes on from CAZLUR010000032.1 coordinate 16,901, forward strand.
TGGTCATCATACTGCTTATTCCAGCCTCAGCCCCGTTAATGGCCATGTTTATGCTGGGCAATATCTTTAGGGAGTCCAAAGTAGTAGAGCGCCTGAACACAGCTGCACAAAACGAACTCATGAATATCGCCACCATCTTTTTGGGCCTGCCTGTGGGGGCCACCATGAATGCGGACCAGTTTCTGCGTCCAGATGTAATCTTCATTTTTGTACTTGGGCTCCTGGCCTTTATGGTCAGCACAGCCAGCGGGCTGCTCATTGCCAAGTTCATGAACCTCTTCTTAAAGGAAGGCAAGAAGATCAACCCCTTGGTGGGGGCTGCCGGAGTTTCTGCAGTGCCCATGGCAGCCCGGGTGGTGCAGACCGTAGGGGCTAAAGAAAATAAGAAAAACTATCTGCTCATGCATGCCATGGGGCCAAATGTAGCCGGTGTGATTGGCACGGTCATGGCCGCTGGCATCTTTGTATCCTTGATCCAGGGCTGACCTTGCAAGGATTAATGCTTATGAATCCGGTCTTGGCCAAAGCAGCTGATTGCCCCTTTATAATACCCATCACAATAATGCAGATCCGGCGCCCTGGCCTATTAGAATATCAAGACATGGGTTGCTGCCTGGATCATTTTTTGCTTAACATGATCCCGGGGAGGAGCAACAATGAAGCTATATTGGATACTAAGGCATGTAATGCGCATTGCGGCCCACCTGTATTTTGTGGATATTCAAACCTCAGGCTGCGAAAACTTGCCCCAAAAAGGTCCGGTTATTTTGGCTGCCAATCATCCTGGCTCTGTTCTGGACACAATCCTTTTGAGCACCCAGATTGCCCGGGAGATAGCCTACCTGGCCAAGAGCGACCTGTTCCGCTTTCCTTTCGTGGCCACCATGTTTAATAATCTTGGGGTAATCCCAGTCTATCGACCAGGGCATGAACCAAGCCATTCAGAGCGTAATCTGCAGATCTTCGAGCGGGTCTATCAAGTGCTGGAGCACCAGGGATGCATAGGCATTTTTCCTGAAGGCCGCAATTCTCCTCAAAGACAGGTGGCAGAACTGCGCACCGGTGCTGCACGTATTGCCTTGGGTGCTGAAGCACTTCACAATTATCAATTGGGCCTGAACATAGTTCCTGTGGGAGTCAGTTATGAAAGCAGGGAATTGTTTCTGTCCTCAGTGCTTTTAAACTTTGAGCAGCCTATAAGGATTGCTGACTATGCGGAACTGCACCAAAAAAATCCGGACCAAGCGGTCAGATCACTGACTTCTGACCTGCAACAGGCCCTCAGACGCCAGACACTGCACATTGAGGACCTCAGATGGAGTCAGTTGATCGCAGATCTGAGCGATATATTCAGGCAAGAGCCTGGAGTAATGCAAAACGGCAATGATTTTAGCCCAAGAGCAGCAGAGCAAGACAAGACTCTTAAAACCTATTGGCAAAAACTTTGCTCTTGGTTTCGCCCTGCAGCCCAGAGCCAGAACAATCTTAAATACTTTTTAAGAACCCGCCAAAAGATAAATACAATACTGGCCAGGATGGCAGAAAAGGAACCAGATTCCATTCAAGACCTGCACAAGGATATTGAGCGCTACAAGGCCCATTTGTCCCAGGCGCGTTTGCGCAAAGACCTCAGCCACAGTTTTGACAAGCCGGTCCAAGAGCGTCTGATTCGTCTGCGCATGACCTTATATGCTGTTTTTATGGCCCCATTTGCCTTGGTGGGTTTTGTGCATAATATCTTGCCCTACCTGATAACCCTGTTTACTGCCCGTCTTTTTCAGGAAGAGCCTATTCGCGGCTTTGCTTATTTTGCCATAGGTATTTTTGTTTTCTCCCTGACCTATCTCTGTTATGGCTTGCTTTTCTGGCATTTTGTTTTAAGCAGTGTCCCCTGGTGCCTGGCATATCTTGGTCTCCTGCTTTGGACAGGATTCGCATGTCTGCGCTATCGCAGGACAATTATGCGCTATCGGGATAAAATCTTAGTGCGCACATTTTTCCAGACCCAAAAGCATTTGAGCCAGAGTTTGCAGCAGGAAAGACAGGCTATAATTTCCAGATTTCAAGAACTGCAGAAGCAATTCAGATCAGGCTGACTGATCTCGTACATAAAAAGTGCTCGACTTCCAGTCTTTGCGCTTTTCTTGGACAGATTTCAAAAAGGAACGTCCTTTTTTATTGCGCAGGTCGTAAATGGCGTGGCGCAGCACGGTCACCTGCAGCCCGGATTTGAGACTGAGCTGGATCTCGTATCTGTTGAAACCCTGGATCACTCCACGCAACACCTCACCCTCCAGGAGGGTGAAAAAGAGTACTTCTCTATCCAACATCAGAGGATACAGGGACTTGTTTTTGACAAAGTTTCGTCCTTTTGTGCTGTATATGGCCTGCAGGCCCAGCGCGCGAACGTAGTGGTTAATCTTAATTTTTTCGGAAATTTCTGTGGCTTCCTGCACTGAATGTAAAAACTTGATTTCGGTTTTGTGCACGCTAAGCTGGCCTTGTCCCTGGACATCCAGACTGACCTGATATGTCTCGTTCTCAAGCAGCCTGGCAGGGAATATTCTTTGTCCATGCAGGTGAAAAACGCGCCATTCACCTGTCATATGCAGTTTATCCAACTCAAACCTGTCGTAGGTGTCCTGTAAATATTCTTGCAGTCCTGTTAGAAATTCCATAACCATCAGTCCTTTGCCAAGGAGCCATGGGGTTGACAAATAATATATCCATATTGAAGATAAATCACTTTGCCGGCCTGCTGGTTCCTAAACTTAACGATACCATTAAAAATCAAAAAAGCCAAATATGGCCATATTGGACAAGTAGTTTAATTCTCCTAGGAGGCCCGGTTATGGCAATACAGCAAGCATCACGAGTGATGCGGCCAGGGTTACCCCCTTGGGGTTCAGGGCAAGGAGATCCCTCTGGAGTGTCGCATTTTGGCTATTGTAGATGCTTTTGATGCAATGACCAACCACAGACCCTACCGTGCAGCTATGCCTTTTCAAGAGGCGGTACAGGAGCTTAGGCGCTGTGCAGGTTCTCAGTTTGATCCTGAATTAGTTGAAATATTTATTCAGATTGTCAATTCCTGTCACTGTGGAATCTCATCAACTCAAACTTGCTAGCAGAGCCTTAAGCGCATAATAGGACTTTGTCGTCGGCAAACTCTTCACCTGCAGCTCTTTCAAAGGCAGAAACCAGATCCGTGACCTGCAGGCCTTTTTTTTGCTCCCGGCCGATATCCAGGATGATTCTGCCTTTATGCATCATGATCAGCCTTTTGCCATAGCGCAGGGCTATTTCCATATTATGGGTGACCATGAGCGTACTCATCTTATCCCTTTCCACGATCATCTCTGTCAGGTCCATCACAGTCTGAGCGGTTCTAGGATCCAAAGTGGCGATATGTTCATCCAGGAGCAAGATGCTCGGCCGGCTGATGGTAGCCATGACCAGAGACAAGGCCTGGCGTTGTCCCCCGGACAAGGTGCCCACTTGGGCAGTCAAGCGATCTTCCAGCCCGAGACCGATCTGGGCTAAGGCCTCCTGGAAAAGCTGCCTGCGTTTTTTGTTGGACGCCTTCCTCAGTGATCTGCTTTGGCCCCGCAAAAAGGCTAGAGACATGTTTTCTTCTATGGTCAGATTGCGGGAGGTGCCCACTTCTGGCTCCTGCCAGACCCGGGAGACAAACCTGGCATGTTTGTATTCCTCAAGCCTGGTCACGTCATTGCCCTGGATTTGTACCTGGCCCCCCCTATCCGGGGGAAAGACCCCGGCCACGATATTCAAAAGCGTGGATTTTCCAGCCCCGTTGCTGCCAATCACCGTGACAAATTCCTGATCAGCTACGGCAAGATCTATACCATTCAAGGCCTGGACTTCATCCACCGTACCTGGAAAGAAGACTTTCCTGATGTCCTGGAGGACCAAAACGTCCTGTGCAGCCGTGCTCATATCAACATGCTCCTTTTACATCCTGGAGGCCGGCGGGATCCATTCCTGGCGCATCACCTTTTTGATGTGGGGCACACCCAGGGCGATAATCACCAGAACAGAGGTGATCAGTTTCAAGTCACCCGGGGGCATGCCCAGTCTCAAGGCGATGGTGATAAAAAGCCTGTAGGCAAAAGTGCCCACAAAACAGGCCAGCAAGAAGGCGGCAATGCCCTTGGGACGTCCAAACAGACCTTCTCCGATAATAATCGCGGCCAGGGCCATGACAATGATTCCAATGCCCATACCGACATCACAGAATCCTTGATTTTGAGCTACCAGGGCGCCGGCCAGGGCCACCAAGCCATTGGACAGGGAGCAGCCGATCAAGATGTTCTTGTCAGTATCCACCCCCAGACCCCGAAGCATCTTTTCGTTATCCCCGGAGGCCCTTAAGGCCAGGCCGATTTCCGTACGCAAAAACCAGTTCAAAATCAAGAAGATCAACAAGGCCACAATACCAGCCACAGTAATGGACAGAGGTATGCCCCGCAATCCAGTGAATGAGCCGACTAGGTCAAAGGCGGTTATATCCCGGAGCAAAGGTATATTGGCTCCGCCCATGATCCGCAGATTCACTGAATATAGCCCGACCATGATCAAAATCCCGGACAACAGGGCGCTGATCCTGAGCTTGGTATTCAACAGGCCGGTCACTGACCCGGCCAGCAGGCCGGCAACCAAGGCCAACAAAGTGGCTAAAAAGGGATTGGTCCCGTTAATAATAAACACTGCTGCTGTAGCCCCGCCCAGGGGAAAGGTGGCGTCAACACCCAGATCAGGGAAGCCCAAGACCCGAAAGGTGATATAGACCCCTATTGCCACCAAGCCAAAGATCAGGCCTTCATAAACAGCAACAGACAAAATGCTGCTCAGCATATCCACAGACAACTCCTCATCCTTGAAAAAAATAAAAAAGAGCAGCCATTGAAAGCGACCCATCCATTGGCTGCTCACCGGATACATGATTTGCTATTTATTGACAATCTTGCTGGCACGCTCCAGGACCGAATCTGGTATACTGACCCCCATCCTTTCCGCAGCATCCGGATTCAGGTGCAGGTCTGTCATGGGAACCTTCTTGACAGGGATATCAGCCGGAGGGGTTCCTTGTAGGATCCGGGCCGCTACTTTACCATTTTCCAGGCCGAGTACGTAGTAATCAATGCCAGGGGTGCCAATGGCCCCTCGTTCCACCGTGGCTGTATCAGCGGCAAAGGCCGGGACTTGATGGTCTTCGCAGACTTTGATCACAGCATCAAAGGCTGAAACCACTGTATTATCCGTGGGCACCCAGACAGCATCCACCCGGCCCATCAGGGACTGGGCCGCTCCCAGAACATCCGCTGTGGTAGCGGCATTAGCCTCAATGATTTTTTCCAGACCCAAACCCGGCGCCACCTTTTTTAGTTCATCCACCTGGACCTTGGAATTGGTTTCTCCGCTGTTATAAATTACCCCGAGCTTTTTGACCTCAGGCACTATGTCCAGAATAAGCTGGATCTGGGTCCCGACATCAGCCCAGTCGCTGATTCCGGTCACCTGGCCTCCTGGTTCATCCCAGCTGTCTACCAGGCCGGCAGCTACAGGATCGGTCACTGCCCCAAACACAACAGGAATGTCAGTGTCTTTAACCGCATGCACACAGGCCTGGGCAGTAGGCGTGGCAATAGCCAGAATCATATCCACTTTATCCGAGACAAACTTCTGGGCGATAGAGGCAGCAAGACTCATGTCCCCTTCTGGGTTGCGGAAATCATACTTGACGTTTTCTCCTTGCACAAAGCCTTCTTTTTCTAATTGATCAATGAAGCCTTGACGGTTGGCATCCAGAGCCGGATGGGTCACAATTTGGGTAATTCCGATTTTAATGTTCCCGGAATCGGATGCAATTCCGGCACAGGTCAAGGTCAAGATGAATACCGGAACAAGACTCAGGACCAAGCATACAAAAAAGATCTTGCAATTACTGAATTTCATGGGGCGCCTCCTTTGCTGAGTTTTTGATACAGACTTTATGCACTTCCGCTGCATGCTTATCCCTTAAATCATGCTTTGTCTTGGATAAAACTGTCAAGTGCAATTCAAAAATATAATTATCCGGGTACAAGCAGTGAGCAGGCCGGTTACCTCAAGGCAGTCAATAGGCCTGCATGTGGAAAATCAGGCTTGATATAGGATGCCCTGTGGCCTAAATGGGCATATGCTGTGTTTATAATTTGCAAAACAAAAAAATCCTGCTATCTTCAAAGGCAATGATCTCCCATTAAGATACAACAGCAAAAAGTCAAACCTTGGATGGAAAAGCTTTATTGAAGACCAGATTACTATCTGATTTTTCAGTCCTCTGTTTTCTGTCGTCTGTCTTCTAAGACTGCAAAAAATACGTTTTGCAGTCGCATCCATTACGGAGGCATTGTGCAATTCACTTTCACCCCTATCGGCGCTCTGTATACCCAGGCTGAGGAGATCCCCAGGCATTGGAGCATTTCCAGTGTAGAGGGGGAGATCAGAATAGACCCGGCTTACAAGCTGGGACTTAAAGATATTGCACCAGGACAATTGCTTGTGGTCATTTTTGTCTTTGACCGCAGCCAGGCCTTTGCCCAGCATAATCTGGTGCAAAAGCCTCCGCATCAAGAAGAGCGGTTAGGGGTCTTCTCCACCTGCTCCCCGAGAAGACCCAACCCAATAGGCATGTCCGTACTCAAGGTGCTCAAAATAGATGGTTCCTGCATCAAGGTGCAAGGAGTGGACATGCTTAATCAGACCCCGATTCTGGATATCAAGCCCTATATTCCTGCCAAGGACCCATAAGTTGTTTTAAAATTGGATTGCTCCCAGAAAACCAGTTACTAAGCTCCAGGGCTTAATTGCAAGCAGTTTGGGCCTTGACAAGCAACCCAAAAAAAGGCAGGTATATTTTCTTTTACAATTTCTTGGAAGGAGCAGGTTATGAACACCTACAAGACCCAGCAC
>CAZLUR010000033.1:0-22040 GCA_964562725.1 uncultured Desulfohalobiaceae bacterium
CAATAGTGACAGGCCCAAGCTTCAGGCCTGTACGAATGAAATGGACCCAAAAATCGCCATACAGGGGCTGTCCTCTAGAGGGTATATTTTGAAAACCAGGTAGCGGTTTTCAAAAAGGCTGCCTTTTAACTTGTGTACCTTGTGCCTTTGTGGTTCAGATTTTCTTGTTTTACTGTTTACCAACCCGGGAAAATAGATTATACCACCGGACAAGGCAGACCCGGATCAATCTCAAGCTTATGCTTTGAGTCAAGCTGAGCACAAGGAGGCCAAAGCCATGAAGGACCCTCTGGATTCATTCGTTTCCCAGCCAAGAGGTATGTGCGTTCATTTAGCTGGTCAGATCTTGATGAACGCAGCAAATACAGTGCCCTTGAGGAGGGTAGCTTAGGGATGGTTAACGGCCACCCTGGATATGCGCATGCGTAGGGTGGCCGCTTAGATATAGGACGGGATTAGTTTTCGGTTACTCTTTTCACTGACTGGGTGAAATCATCGAAGCTTTCCAGTTTAACGGCCTGTCTGGCCAAGTTCTTCAAAGTAGTCGCGGATTTGATGGTTTTGATCTTGGTTTCCAGCATGGCCGGGAGAGGGCCGTACTGTTCTGTGGCTACATCTATAAGGGTTTCCTGAGTGGCCTTTAGTTCGGCCTGCTCCATCCATTTTCCTTTTTCCTGCAATATCTCTTCTCTTCCTTGCTGTATCCACTGATCCGCCAATGTATTCATAATATTTTCGCCTCCTTCTGGAATCATGTCCAGGGCTTTTTGGTAGTCTTCCTTGGTTACCGTATCTGTGGCCTTGGTCAGGTACTTGAAGAATATTTCGATGTACTCCAGGGCAGTCCTTCTCTCCAGGCTTTCAAGAATCCCCCGGGTAAACCTCATGGGAAATTCTTTTATGCCAGGAGTATTTTGTTGCTTAATCATCTCCACGTAGAACTTGAGAATTACGTTTTCCTGTACCTTCTCAGCATCCACGCCCTTTACGTTGAAAAATGCAAAGGCGAAATGGGGAATGTAAGCTCTGAAAGACTCAGAAGGTAGTTCCACTAGGTCCTGAAAAGAAGTTCTTATACCCCATTTGTCCTGCCCATGGTAAATGACTATGGGCAGTATGGGCGGCAATTTCCCACCCGCCACTTTACCTTGATTATAAAGGTCTTGCCACTGCAATGCCATATATCTGAGTACCTGCATCCCTACTAGGGACTCCGGGGCTCCTTTATGCTCAAAGAGCAGGTAAACCTTGGCTGTGGGGAACTCCTCTCCTTCTAACATAACACTGAAAACCAGGTCGGAAAAGTGCTTTTTCAAATCATCGTCCAGATAAGTGGTGTTCTCCAGGTACAAGGTGCTCAGGTCTATGTGCCGCTGAATGTCCTCATCTAAATGTTTCTTCAGGAAGTGCCGGGTGTTTTCCGGTGCCCTGAAAACTTTCTGGAATAGACCTTCGTGGGGAGTGTAATCTCTTTTGGCCATACTCGGATATTAACTCAGCACAGATGGTATGGCAAGTAGATTTCCGAGTGCAGGGGAGTGCGTTATCTTGAATAAGTCAAGCTAGTACCGCGTCTCAAAAGTTTAATACCCGTTTATGGCAGTTTCTCTATAGAATTTTGTTTGGAATATTTGACCCAGTTGGAGATTGACGCGGAAATTCCAAATTACAAAAAACAAATTCCAATTTGGGATTTTTGTTTTGGAATAATGAAACCTTGTATGTTCTCAACCTGCCTCTATTAAAGGCAGAACTTTTGGGTCAGAGCACTAATTTACTGTGAACAGAGATCCTGGTCAACTGCCGGCCGTGCAAAGTTCAACATACTGGGTAATGGGAATTTTTCAGCCTTAAGGCTGGCTGAGCATTTTCTGCTCTTGTCTGACTTCCGGGTTATTAGGATTTATTTTCAAGGCCTGTTCCAAGGCTTGCTCAGCCATGCTCCTCCATCCACCCTGGCGCAGACTACTGGCGGCAAGACAATAAAGCATTTCAGGATGATTGCCGTATATGCTTTGAATCAGCATCGGGTAGGTCCTGGTCTGAAACACTGAGCGCACTAGTTTGTTCTGGGTAAAGATAAGCCTGGCCAAGAGTGGATTGCGGCTGTGCAAGCTCAAATACTGTATGAATATCTTCCTGCAAAGCTTGAGTATGTAAGTAATCCGGCGCACTTCCCTACGAATGCTTTCCTTGGTCTGGGAAACCAGCTGATAAAGATTGCTGCTTATATCGCGTTCATGGGCACTGCACCCGGTATCCTGCTGGACCTGGCTGAACCATGCTGCATAATTTTGCTGCTGATAAGCATCTTCTTTGAGTTTCATGCATTCATGGAAGATATAGCCCAGGGACCAGTCCAGAAACTTGCCGCTTAAGGGAGGCTCAGGCAAATACCGGAAAAGTAAATGGGCAGTATCTTTTAGCCGCCAGAGCCTGCCCTGATTCATTTCATGGCCTATTAGCGCTGACAGGGCTTGAAAATTGACAGTACCTGTTGTTTTATACGTCTGGAATTCTTGACTAAGTTCCTGATGAATATAACAGAAATTTTTCAGCATCTCTGCCACCAATTCATCATGCTTTTGCAGTAGCCAGTCATTGCTTCTGGAATGCTGCGCCTGTTCTGCTTGGCTTGTATCCATAGTCATCTGCCTGAAATGAGTTAATGTTCCTTTTCTACCCGCAATCCACTCAAATTTCGGCTAAGTGCCTTGACTGCTGTTTACGCCATTCTCTAACTGTTGTTTTGAATTTGTAATTATACTATGGCAACATATTGACTTTGGCAATGCCCTGTGCTAGGAAATTCAAGCTTGTGAATGAAGGAACATGCATGTTCTTTAAAGATGTGGACCGGGATTATGTACGCAGCCTGTTCAAGGCCTCAATATTGGGCATCCATCTGGTGGCCGGGACCTTTATCGGCCTAGCAATTGGTTATTTTTTGGACAAGTGGCTGCAGACTTCTCCCTGGTTGACCATAATCTTTTTGATTCTGGGAATTGCAGCCGGTTTCAAAAACATGTGCCGGGATCTTAAAAGTATCCTGCAGGACAATGCTGACCAAAATCAGAAGAAAGATTGATTTTGCCTTGCAAAGCAGAGGCTTAACAAACCCAGAAGTGCGCTGGATAGTGCAGTTTCAATTGTACCAGGTACTAATCTGCGTTCTGGTCCTGCTTGTTTTGCAGATCAAGGCATTGCCGGGGTTTATAACTGGTGCACTGCTGGTGACCCTTAATCTTTATTTTTTGGCCAAGATAGTGCCCAGGGTATTGCAGGAGAGAGCCGGAGGCAGTTTTGTGCTCATTATTAGCTTTTATCTGCGCTTAATCTTGGTTGCAGTTGTTTTGACCATATGCATTGTCTGGGCGGAGTTTTCTCTGCCCTCTCTCATAGCCGGCCTGTCCACAGTGCTTGTCAGCATCGTGGCCTGGACCGGCAGGTTCTACTGGACTCAAAAAAATATGGAGGCATAATCCAGATGGCAGCTGTTGAAATTGCTCCTCATGTAGTCCTCATGGAAAAGTTGATGGGCCTGATCGGCCTGGTGGACGATGCCGGGCACAGCCTTATCCCGCAGCACATATTATACATGTGGCTGGTTATGCTCATCTTGATTGTTTTGTCCTGGTTGGGCACGCGCACCCTGTCCATGGTGCCCAGAGGAATACAAAACTTTCTGGAGATAGTAGTCAGTGGCCTGGAAAGCTTTGTAGTGACTACAATGGGTGAAAACGGGCGCAAGGTCTTTCCCTTTTTGCTAACCCTGTTTTTGTTCATCCTCTTTGCCAACCTGATAGGCTTAGTGCCGGGCTGCAATGCACCAACCGCCGTACTAAACACCAACTTTGGCCTGGCCATTTGCGTCTTCCTGTACTACAATTATTTAGGACTAAAGATTCATGGCCCCAAGTATATCAAACACTTTACCGGTCCTGTCTGGTGGATGGTGCCCCTCATGCTGCCTATTGAACTGATAAGCCATCTGGTCAGGCCAGTTTCACTGAGCTTTCGTCTTTTCGGCAATATTTTTGGCGAGGAAATGACCCTGATTCTGTTCTTCTTCCTGCTGCCCATCATCTCCACTATGCCTATATATTTTCTGTATTTTTTGATCAAGACCCTGCAGGCCTTTGTTTTCTTCATGCTGAGTATGATCTATTTACAGCAATCCTTTGAAGAAGCCCACTAGGGTCTTTTGCTCATTCAGAGGGAAATGGTCTTTGGACCGACAACAATAACTAACGAAGGAGGATCCGAGTTATGCACAAGGTTTTAATGGTCTTGCTGGCTACTGCGGCCATGGTTTTTAGTGCTGGCGCAGCCTTTGCAGCAGAAGTAGACCCAAGCGTGGTCTCTAACATTGCCTTAGCAACAGCTCTAGGCATGGGCATTGCAGCCTTTGGTTGCGGCATTGGACAAGGCATGGGTCTCAAAGCAGCCTGTGAAGGAACAGCACGCAACCCAGAGGCCAGCGGCAAGCTGACTGTAACCATGCTCATCGGATTGGCTATGATTGAATCCCTGGCCATTTATGCCCTGGTGGTCAATCTTATTTTGCTGTTTGCCAATCCCTTCCTGTAATCCTGGCCTGCAGGATTTTTTAAAGAGGCCTGTGCGCAGGCCTCTTTAAAAGACCAAGCTTGTGAAATTTTTCTCAAATTTTGTAAATTTCCTATGAAGACTCAACGCATACCAAAAGCCACTATCCACAGAATGACCATATATGTCCAGGTCCTGGAAGATTTGCTGACTCAGGAGCAAACCATTATATCTTCTGACAAACTGGCTGCCATCTGTGAAGTCAATTCTTCTCAGATTCGAAAGGACCTGGCCTATTTTGGCGAATTTGGTGTGCGAGGGGTAGGGTATTATGTAAATGATCTTTTGCAGGCCATCCGACACTTTTTAGGCATCAATAGAACCTGGAACTGTGCTTTAGTGGGCGTTGGCAATCTCGGCCGGGCCTTGCTCAGACATAATCAACTGAGCCGTAGGGGTTTCAACCTTGTTGCAACTTTTGATTGCGACCCCTTTAAAATTGGTGAAATCGTAGCCGGTCATGAGGTAATCTGTACCAGGCGCTTAAAGGACATTGCCCAGCAAAAACAAATCCAGATGGGCCTGATCACTACTCCTCCACAACGGGCCCAACGGGCTGCTAACCACTTGATTGAGGCCGGAATAAAAGGCATTCTCAACTTTGCACCTGCCAGAATCCAGGTGCCCCAAGGTTTTTTTGTGGATTATGTGGATTTTAGCAACTATTTGATAACCTTAGCTTTTAACCTCACTAACAAACCGCAGGTCTGATTACCTGCACCTAAAGCCAGAGAACTTTATGCAGGAATACTGGAATAATGTTTTAGCCGCTGCTGAGCTGTTGTTACAGAAAATCGGACAAAAACCTGTACTTGGCTTAATGACAGGCACTGGGCTTGGAAAAAGCTTATCCTCTCTGCAGGTGACAACAAGCATAGAATACAAGGAGATACCTGGCTTTCCGGTTTCTACAGTAACAGGACATGCTGGACGCCTGCTTGCAGGCATCCTGAACGGAAAACAGGTTGTAGCCATGGAAGGGCGATTGCATCTCTACGAAGGATACAGCCCGATCATGGTTGCTTTCCCGGTCCGTGTCATGCAGGCCATGGGACTCAAGACCTTGATCATTACCAATGCAGCAGGCGGGCTGAATCCAAATTTTTTGCCAGGCGATATCATGCTCATCAGGGATCACATCAATTTGAGCGGTGAAAGTCCTCTTGTGGGTCCCAATGATGATCAATGGGGGATCCGTTTTCCGGACATGACCCAGGCCTACTGCCCTGAATTATCAGCACAGGCTTTTAGAGCAGCCAAGGACATTGGACTTGCTTTACAACAGGGTGTCTATGTCGGTTTGAAAGGACCATCCCTGGAAACACCTGCAGAATCGCGTTTTATCCGAATGATTGGCGCAGATGCCGTAGGCCTGTCCACCGTACAGGAAGTAATTGCTGCAGTACATGGCCAAATGCATGTCCTTGGCTTGAGCACAATAACCAATGTGCATGACCCGGATCAGCCACAGCCTGCCACAGTGGATGATATCATACGTGTGGCTGAAAATGCTGCCAACAACCTGGCTACACTTATAACCGCCATTGCAGGACAAATTTATGCTGATTGATAATCAAGCTGATCTCGTGATTACCAATGGCACCGTGCTTACCCAGGACGATACAAATACTGTGATAGAAAATGGGGCAGTCTGCGTTTCTGGAGAAAATATTGTATACGTTGGCCCTGCGGACAAGATCGATTTACAAAAATCTGCTCAGGTAATAGATGCCAACAAAGGCATTATCATGCCAGGCCTTATCAATACCCATACCCACGCTGCCATGACCTGTTTTAGAGGGCTGGCAGACGACTTGGAACTGATGAACTGGCTGAACAATTTCATATTGCCTGCAGAAGCCAAACTCGACTTTGACAAAGTCTATACAGGGGCCATGCTGGCCTGTGCAGAGATGATGCTTGCAGGGACCACATGTTTTTCAGACATGTACTTGTTTGAAGACGCAGTGGCTGAAGCAGCCTACGCTGCTGGCATGCGTGCGGTTGTAGGGGAAGTGCTCTATGACTTTGACTCTCCTAGCTATGGCAGTATTGAAAAGGGCTTTGAGTATACACAAAACCTGATAGACAAATGGCAAAACAATTCTCTGGTCACGATTGCTGTGGAGCCGCATTCACCTTACCTCTGCGCGCCGGACCTGCTCATACGCGCTTCCAATATGGCCCAAAAAAACAATATCCCGCTGATCATCCACCTTGCAGAAACAAAATGGGAAAAATCATCAATCCTGGAACGCTACGGCAGCTCTCCAGTAGCCCACCTGGCCAATATCGGAGTTCTATCACCACTTGTTCTGGCCTGCCATTGTGTGGCTGTGGACAATAAAGATATAAGCCTTTTAAGCCGCTATGGGGTCAAAGTCTCCCACAACCAGGAAAGCAACATGAAACTGGCCTCGGGCTTTGCCCCGATCCCGGAAATGCTTCAGGCCGGAATATGTGTCGGGCTTGGCACGGACGGCCCTGCAAGCAACAACAATCTGGATATGTTCACAGAAATGGACACTGTGGCCAAGACACACAAGGCCACCCTCCTGGACCCTACAGTAATGGACGCCCATACTGTTCTTGAAATGGCCACGCGTGAGGCAGCCAGGGCCCTTGGCCTGGGACACTTAACCGGATCACTGGAAATTGGGAAAAAAGCCGATATTATTGTTATAAATACTAACAAACCTCACCTGACCCCAATGTATGATGTCTTCTCCCATCTTGTTTATTCGGCCCGAGGCAGCGATGTAGATACCGTTGTGATAAACGGCCGTCCTGTAGTTGAAAACTCCCGGCTACTGACCATGGATATAAATAATGTCATGTCCAAAATGCATGAACTAGCTGATGAAATCCGCACAATCCATAACTGGAAAACCAATTAACTCCCCCTGTGTATCCCTGGGCAGGCACTATTGTCAGCAAGCACTCTGTAAGACTGAACCGATAACAAGAGTATAAGATTTTGTTTTTATTTAGGCTGGGCTCATACATATTGATTGGTTCTAGCTGTTTCATGCTACTTATCCTGTCCATTGCTCCTCTATCGGCCAATTCCGAACAGATTGCCTTAAGCCAGGGAGAAAGGCAGACTTATGAACTTTCCTGGGAGATGATTCCGGTGGGCACAGCCAAACTAGGCATCAAAGACATACAAAAAGTGCAGGGCGAACCAGCCTTGCACTTCAGGCTGCAGCTAAGAAGCAACGCCATTCTTGACCCGCTATACAAAGTCAGAAGCCGGATAGATGCCTACACCGACCTGGAGCTCAACAGGTCTTTACTGTATACAGAGCACAATCGCGGCAAGGACAAGAAAAAGGCCAGGATCATGTTTGACTGGAATCAAAAGCAGGCCCAGTATCAGAAAAACGGCGAGCTCAAAACACCCCTGCCCATCCTCCCGGGCACGTTTGATCCCCTTTCAGCCTATTATTTTTTTCGGACACAGGAACTAAAACCAGGATTGGCTCTCCAGATTCCAGTCACAGACGGCAAGAAAAACTTTCTGGTCAAGGTCTCAGTAGTGGACCAGGAGCAGATCACTGTTCCAGAGGGAGATTATGACAGTTTTGTGCTAAAACCAGATTTGACACAATTAGACGGGATTTTTGCCCAAAGCGATCAACCCACAATGACCCTTTGGGTCAGCGCAAAGCCCCCTCATATCCTGCTCAGAATGGAATGCAGCGTGTTTATAGGCCGGATCATTGCTGTTCTGACAGATAAGCAGTAACCTTGCCAAAATCCCTGCCAAATTTGCTAAAATTGCACAGTCAAAATCTTATCGCCAAAAAATCTTGATAAATCCAGCCACTGCAAAATTCTTTTGCAGATCATTCAGCACATATTCCTTCTTAAAACATCCAAAGCGCTCATGGCGAATATTTTTTTATGTAAACTGCGCTGTTCAAATTGAAAATGGAACTGCTTGCTCAAAACCTTGGTTGGGGTGGCCAGGCCGATACAAACAGTGCCTACGGGTTTGGCCTTGCTGCCGCCTGAAGGCCCAGCTATGCCGGTGGTAGCTAAACCATAATCAGCGCCTGCCTTTTTCTTAACACCTGCAGCCATTTCCGCAGCAGTCTTAGTATGTACTGCACCATATGCCTGAAGAGTCTGTGCTGAAACACCCAAGACATCCTGTTTGGCTTGATTGGCATAGGTTATGGCTGCAAACAGAAAATACTCAGAACTTCCAGGGGTATTGGTTATCCAGTGTGCAATAAGGCCTCCGGTACAACTCTCTGCAACAGCCAGGGTCTGATGTTTTGCAGACAGCAATGCCCCAAGCTCCTGGGGCAGGCTTTTGCCAGAAACAGAGAAAATATTATCCCCTAACCTAGACTGGACCCAGGCACTTGCTGAAGATAGTTCCTGCTCTGCTTCCTGGCTGTTTAAGGCGTTGACATAGAGTTTAACCTGTATCTCAGGGAATTTGGCCCTAAAGCCAAGGCTTAGTTGGGGAAAGGCCTGGGCAAAATTTTCAAGCCTTTGTGCGGTTTCAGATTCAGTCAAGCCAAAGCTGCGCAGGGTCATAACCTTGTTTTCTTTATAATCAGACCCTAAATATGCCCTTAGTTTTGGCTGCACCGATTGTTTGTACATATCTTTCATTTCAGCCGGGACCCCAGGCAGAAAAAAAAACAAACAGCTCTCAATCTGCACAGAAAATCCAGGTGCAGTGCCTAAAGGATTTGTTATAACTTCTGCTTCTTTGGGCACCTGGGCCTGCTTTAGGTTGGACTCCGACATGTCCCTGCCTTTTCTTGCAAAAAAAGCCTGCACATTTTGCAGAGCAGCCTGGTTTAGTTCCAAAGTACTGCCCATGGCTTGAGCAGCTGCCTGGGCCGAGAGATCATCAGTGGTTGGACCAAGTCCGCCTGTAACCAGAGCAAAATTTGCGCGGCTGCCAATTTCCCTGAGTACCTGCACCAAAGTGGGTAGATGATCGCCAACACATTGAATTCTGCTTATATGCAGCCCGCTTGCTTCCATATTTGCAGCCAGCCAGGCTGAGTTGGAATCGATCAGGGTTCCGGTCCTAATCTCTTCTCCAGTAGCCAAAATTTCTGCCTCAAACATATTTGCTCCTTATCGGGCAAACCCGATACAGGCTGAAAACAGACATGCACTTACAATCTGGGCAGTCCAAAGCTCTTTTGTAATAAATTGTTTTTATTGACTAAATTCAAGTCTCTAACTGTATGAGTTCGTATTTGTCTTATCAGTTTGAATTTATTGTCTTAACTTTGAAAATTGAACATTGAACTTTGAACTCTCAAGGTCAAATATTCTGCGCACGTATTCATCAATGCAGAATTTTCTGCGCAATCCCGAATCATTCATATAGCGGACTTTCCCGAATATTTTTCTTTCCTGCCATGGACGGTCATGCTTGCCGAAACACCAGGCAACACCTGCCAGACCATTGGGATCGCGTCCGTCCAGCTCATATTTGTCGTTCAGCTTCAGGGCAACAGCAAATGCCTCTACTGGATCCGGCGACCATTCAAGAATCTTCTTGCCCCAGTACATGCGCATGTAACTGTGCATCCTGCCGGTAAGAACCATTTCCATCTGAGCGGCGTTCCAGTATGGATCATGAGTCTGCGCAGATTCCAGCTCATGAAAGGCATAATTATATTCTCTTTTATCCTGCGCATGATCGGCAAGCGTACTTGCCGCCCAATCAGGAAGACATTCTATGGTTTCCGGGCTCGGGTTGTAGTAGACAAAGTTCATGCTCAATTCCCTGCGCACAATCAATTGCTCAAGAAAGGCCTGGCGAGACTCCTCTCGAACATGTCCAGCATCTTTGACGCACAATGCGACCTCAAGCGGGGATATCTGGCCGAAATGCAAATAAGGACTGATATGCGAGGTCAGATCCAGTGCTGGATCATTTCCGCTCATATGGTATTTATCGAGCTTGTTTTCCATAAAATCGTCCAGCAGCATTCTGGCGCGCGCTGAGCCGCCGGTGAAGAACGGTGAGACCTGTACAGATTTATCCGGGCCTATCTTTTGCAGCAAGCCCGCGATGTCCCCGGTATCCTCGCCATTGATGCGCAAACCAAGTGCATCTTTCTTTGGTTGTATCTCTTTCAACGGATAAAGATAATAAGGCAGCTGTCTCATGATCTTTGGGCGGAGCACTGCAGCGGAGTATTGCTCTTTTGCAGCTGCGGTTTCCACAGGCACTACAACATCTGTTTCCACCTGGATGACCTGGCAGCCCGCCTGCTGCGCCACTTTTCTCCGCCAGTCGCGCTGCATGGCCATATAACTGCGGTCTGTAACAATCACGGTTGCCTCAAGCGCCAACGATAGAACGACCTCATCCGGAGATCCTATCTGCAAGACAAATTTAATCCCTCTTTTTTCCAGGTCCTTTGCTGTCTCACTCAATCCCTCCAGCATGAAAGTATAATGACGGGCATTTGCCCCAGGAAAATCTGGAGTCAGGCCGAATACAACAACCAAGGGCTGATTGTTTTCCTGTGCAAAGTGCAGGGCGTATTCCAAGGCGTGGTTGCAGGCACAGCGCTGCGCTGCTTGCATCCAGTACAGGACGTAGTTTCCTGAACCTTGGGGCTCACTATTCAGTAGTTTAACCCGGCTTTCCTGAATCATGATCTTGGATTATAAAATGAACAGGTCAGACCGTGAGCCTTCAAAAATAATGGTCTGGTTTTTGCCTTTAATTTTGGATTGATACATAGCTGTATCCGCCTGCCTTATCAAATCGTTTGCGCCAAGCGTGTTATCTCCTGAAAAGGCTGTAAGACCCACGCTCATGCTGATCGGGATCTTATGTCCGTGGTATTCGATCAGCAGATTGCACAGCTGCTCACGCAGCCTTTCTAATATCTCGAAGCCTTCTGCGATGCAGGTCCTGGTCAGCAAAAAGGCAAATTCTTCCCCGCCGTACCTGGCAACAATATCAGTCTCTCTTACGCCTTGGATAAAAAACCTGCTGACTTCCTGTAAAACGTAATCCCCAGCTGTATGTCCATATTGGTCGTTGATCTGTTTAAATGCATCAAGATCCGCAAGCGCCAGCACATTCGTATAGCCGTAACGTCGGCCTCCAGCCAATTCCCGATTAAGACTTTCCTTGAAACTCCTGTAATTGACCAGCCTGGTCAGACTGTCCTGATAGGCAAGGATGCTTAAATCATCAATTTTCTGCTGCTGCTCCCGGATCTTCTTAGCCATATCAAAAGACAGCCGGTACATTTCCTTCTTGCTTTCCTCAAGAATTTGGGCGTAGTCATATTCTGCCCACATATTGAGCTGAAAAAAATGCAAAAGCGGTTCGATTTGACTGCAGGTCTCTTCAATAATTGGATTGAGTTCTAAACCGGTCATCTCGTAATCAACCAGCAGCTGATTGATCATTGCCAGGCTAAGCGCCTTGCGCTCGGAATGTAGAAAGTAGCTGATTTCCCTGGCAAGATGTATAATTCTGCCCCGGATTAATGCGCCTTGATTTCTTAGAGGAATGTTCTGAGGACAGTGATGGTTAAGAATCGGCAGGAAAAACATTTCCGGCAGTTTCCAGAACTTTACCAAAAAAGCGCCAATCTCCATATGGTTGGTGCCATATACTTCATTTTCTGCAACATGATGCAGCTTTGTGTCCTCTGCGACTTTTTTCAGAACCATCTCGTACTGACCGGGGCAGCTCTGGACCATGGCCAATATGCCCATGTTATGAATAAGGCCAAGAAAATAGATTTCTTCTGTATCAGTCCTTGCAAGGGCCTTGGCAATCAAGCGGCCGGCAACTGCAATCTCAAGGGAATGACGCCAAAATAAGGAATAATTAAATTTGGTTTTACCCCAGGCAAAAAGATTGACCAATGAAAAACTCAAAGCAATATATTTAAGCCAATTTTCGCCAAGCAGGCTTATCGCGTGCGGAAGATTGGTAATTTGCCTGGAAAGCCCGAAAAATGGAGAGTTGACAAAGTTTAAAGTCTTGATTGATAGCGAAGGGTCAGCAGTGAGAATATCAGCCAAACTATGCAGCGATGTTTCAGGATTCCTAATTTTATCCAGTATCTGAAGTGCAATGCCCGGCAGGGCTGGAAGATCATCCAGATCACAGAAATTCTGTTCGATCCTTTCAAAATCGCTGATTGACATCTCACAATGATCCTTTGCTAAAATATAAAGTCTTTGTCTACTTGTGCTAAGACTTGGCTGTCAATAATAAAATTCTATTGACCCCTGATACCCTGTCATTGCAAGCAAAACCAGCACAGTGAAGATTTTTGCATGCGCAGGTTTCAGTATCTACGCCAGGGCCAGGTAGTTTACCCTGGTGGCTGACGGTGTAAAAACTAAAATAGCCGCACTTGACGGCAATGAGAGAGAAGACCATGATTACAAAATGAATGAAGAAATGAAGTATAAAATCAACCAGGTACTTGACAGTGTCAAGGATCCGGAAAGTGATCTCCCAGTTTCTCGTTTAGGGATAGTTGAACGGGTCCGCTACAACAAAGTCAGGCAGGAATTTTACATTTTCTTGAATTTTCAGTCACATTTGCCAAGATATCTGGCCTGCGTCGGTCTGGCTGCCATAGTGATCAACAGCATCAAACACAGACTCCTGGCAGAATTCCAGCAAGCATTCCCTGAATTGACCATCATGTTTGTCTGACCCGAACAGACCGCACGAAATTCCAGGTTTATTTTAAGTATTTTCTTCTGCCTCAGCCAGTTGAGTAGCCTGTTCAGGCCGGCACCTCCCAGGATTATCTCTGCTGGACCAGACAAGCAGAATTAGAAGTCAGTTTACCTTTCACACTGCTTTTTTAATTTCTTGGGAATTGCTTTTCACAGCACTGATCATTGCCATGCCATAGCGCACAAAATGTGTATCTGACTTCATGACGTTATACAAGAAGTGTTGTAGCTGCTCCAGGCTTTCAGAAATGGAAGTTTCTCCCAGAAAATGATGATACAGGGTTGCTTCTCGAAGAAGATACTCAGCAAAGAGTTTGGAATCAATATCCTGATTGGTAAAGGGTTCGACAGCAGTCTCGTTCACTTCAAAACCGGCATTTTCCAGAATTGAAGGCAGCATGCTTGCAATCCTTATTTCCACCGAGCTCTTATCACAAAAAGAGCGAACCAGGTCCAGAAAGGAGCTGAAGGCAGCATGCTCAGGTTCACAGAGACTGTAGCCTGCATCAAGATCGAATATCCAAAGCTGTGTTCCTGGTCTGGCACTACTCAAGATCCTAGGGATAGTGATCCTGGTATTAGGCATATGCAGTACAAAGTAGCGCATCAAAATCCCGTCAGTTGTGCTTATTGCTGTTTGAACCCTCTCATTCAGTGCATCTGCTTGCATCCAGTCTAAATTCGATTCATTCCTGGACCTTGCTTCATCGATCATATGTGCTTTATCGTCTACGCCACAAAATTTTAGCAGCGGATGCCTCTGGGCAACCCTTTCTAGAAAGAGCCCATAGCCAGTCCCTATATCCAGGACATGCTGGCACTGGGCGAGCCCGTGCTTGAGCATAAATTGATGGTGCCGATGAAAAGAAAGCTCAACTTGCAATTCAAGTTGTTTCCGAATCAGAGACTCCGATTCAATCCAAAGATCTTGCCCCATACGCCCAGTCCTACTAAGTCAATGATTATAAAATTGTCTGCCCTTATCTCTCGTACCAAGTCATGATATGCCAAAAACGCAAAGCACAGCAAGTGTCACAGCCCGCAATTTCTGCTTTTAGCCCAAATGCGGCTGAAACAGCGATGCTCTAACTTACGTCAAATTATATGAACCACTACAAAATAAATCAAAGGGATATTTTTTGTTAGTGGTATGACCCTGGGCAGCCGTGCATACTTCAATGCCCTGGAATATATCAAGAACAGGCTGCAAGGCAGGGATCTGAGCAGCAACCAGGACCCTAACTCTCTGGATAGGCTGTCTCGTCAATATGCCTGCTTAAGTCGTACAGGCCGTGCACCAGGAAATCCAGATTGTAGTTTGGGAGCCGATCAAATCTTATCTTGCCCAGCTTACCCTGCTCCTGGACTGCGCATAAGGGAGTAAGGCCCACTGGAACAGGGAATTGCAGGGTCTTGACAGTAATGGACTCCAATCTGCTCTCGTAGTGCTGGATCAGGTACTTCAAAAGCTCTTGCTTTTCCTGCCTGGTAAAGCTCTCCATGATTACCTGTCTGCTCCCAAGTGGGTCCACTGCTTGATCCAGGCGGATGGGACTGCCCAGGAGTCGCTGCCAGTCGTAAATGTCCTCTTCCTGCACGTCCCATGTGGGCCGGAAAAGATGGACCTGAATATCCTTGTATCCTTTAAATGAACTAATGACCATAAAGATCACGTAGCCCCGATCGATCTCTGGGGAATTTTGCTCAGTATCGTCGTTTATACGCATAACCGGCCTCCTTATACTGAATAAGGTAAAATCGAAATCGTAAACTTACTTTTTCAGCCCCTCAAACATCCAGTCCAAGAACCACTTTTCAGCTCTTGACCTGGCTCTCTAAAAAAGAACAGCAGGACAGATAAGATTATGCACTAATTCCTGATAACTTTCAAAAGTTTTAAGTTTAGCCTCGTATGAAACTAGACTTGGCTCTCTCCGTCACCCCGGCGTAGGCCGGGGTCCAGTCTTTCTTCTTGAGCCCTGGATTCCGGCTTTCGCCGGAATGACGGAGGGGAGGCACTCAAAGTTTCATAGTAGATCAAACTGGCGATCTTCCGCCAGCGGCGGTCCTGATCAGAAAATCCAAAGACTTGATAAAGGCCAAAAACCAGGCGATAAGTTTATTTCTTGCACTTTAAAGATGTTAGACAAGTTTATTGACAATTAGCGCTGTAATGTGAATAATTTCATTTACTGAGTCCAAGCAGCTGGTCTGAATTAAGTGCGGCTCTGTCTAACCAGGGTTTACAAATTTCGATATATGCATTCTGGTCCGAGGTTAGATATAACCATTTGTTTTGTGCAGAAAACTTTATCAAAAGGAGCTGTTATGCAGAACTTCCGTCGTAGTATGCTGATTCTTGTCCTAGGTTTTGCACTTGCGATTGTTTCTTCCTACGGCCTACAAGGAGAAACAGCAAAGGCACTGGCAAAAGACGCTGCTGATCGGGATACCTTGACCATTGCTATCAGCGCTGAACCAGAATCTTTGGATCCTGTGAACATGACCTCAGCTCCAGCTGCCACAGTAAGTGAGCATGTAACAGAACGCTTGATCTACATGGAAGAGGACGGCTCTCTGACCCCCATGCTGGCTACAAGTTGGAGCAGCAACGAGGACAGCACAGTCTGGACTTTTGAAATCCGTCAGGGCGTTACATTTCATGATGGTCAGCCTCTCAACGCTGAAGCAGTAAAAACCAATCTGGAACGGTTTATAGATCCGGATGTGGGAGCTGCCTACGCCTTCCTGCTGGGCACTGTAGAAGAGATAGAGGCGATAGAAGACTACACGCTTCAGCTGACCCTCTCCCAACCCTTTGCACCGATTCTTGCTCACCTTTCCCATAGTTTTATTGGGATTGTGAGCCCTGCCCAGCTTGCAGAACTCGGACCAAACGACTCCTTGGAGATACCCATTGGAACCGGCCCCTACCAGATGCTCAGCTGGAATCGCGGTGAAAAAATTGTACTCCAGGTCAATGAAGACTACTACGGTGGTGTTCCAGCCATACCCAATGTGGTCTTCAACTTCATTCCAGAGTCATCCGCGCTAATCGTGGCCCTGGAGACAGGAGAAGCAGATGCGATCATGCGGGTGCCTCCCCAAGAAGCGCAAAGGCTTGAAGCAGATCCTAACATAGACGTGGTCTACCAGACCAGCGTCCGCAGTGTGTATGTCGGCTACAACAATCTGAGAGAGCCTTTCGATGATCCGCTGGTGCGCAAAGCTCTGAACTATGCCGTGGACAAGCAGGCAATTGTGGATGGACTTTTCCTGGGCTCGTTTACAGTTGCAGATGCCCCCATCGTACCTGCAGTCTTTGGCCATGCCTCAGTGGGTCCCTATGAATACAATCCAGAACGCGCCAAGGAACTGCTGGCCGAAGCTGGATACCCTGATGGCTTTGACATGACCCTGCACCACCCCACAGGACGTTATCCCCTGGATGCCACAGTTGCTGAAGCAATCCAAGACATGTTGGCCGAGGTGGGGGTCAACACAACCCTGGAGACACGGGAGTGGTCCAGTTATCTGGACTTCACAGCGCAGCCTCCGGACCAGGCACAATACGATGCCTACATGCTCGGATGGGGCACTGTGACTCTGGACGCAGACTATGGACTTTACGCCCTGCTGCACAGCCGACAATGGAACCCGAATGGAAACAATCGCGGGTTCTACAAAAACGAAAAGGTGGACGAACTGCTGGACCAGGCACGTGTAGAAACTGAGCGCAGCAAGCGGGAGCAAATGTATGAAGAAGCAATCCGGCTGATCTGGAATGATGCACCCTGGATCTTTCTCTATAATCAAGGTCAGATCAATGCGGTGCGGACCGGAGTGGAAGGGCTTATCCACCATCCACTGGAGAACCTGAGCGCTTGGGACGCCTACTTTACAAACTAAATTCCGCTTACTGCAATGGAAACCCGGTCTCTAACAGGACCGGGTTTCCTAATGCTGATCAGGCCCCACAATAGAGACTTATTAGAAATATCTGGCGCAAATTGATTGGGGACACTAAGGCAGGTAAAAATTGTATCAATACATAGCCCGTCGTCTGATATTGACCATCCCTGTAGTCATCGGGGTATCCATAATTGTCTTTTCTATAATCAGGATGATCCCAGGTGATCCCGCCCGTTCCATAGCCGGTGTGCAGGCCTCTCCCGAGTTCATCCAACAAGTCCGCGTCAGGCATGCTCTGGACAGGCCAATGTATGTGCAGTACGGAATATTTTTATCCAGACTACTGCAGGGAGATCTGGGACAATCTACTTTCAGCCGCCGCCCTGTTTCAACCGAGATCAAGGAACGCTTCCCCCGCACTCTTCTGCTGGCCTCGACATCCTTGCTGATCGCAACTCTGGTTGGCGTGTCCGCCGGTATTGTGTCTGCTACACGCCGTAACTCGCTTTTTGATAATGTCAGCATGCTGGTTGCACTGATAGGTGTGGCTGCGCCGGTTTTTTGGATGGCGCTGATGTTGCAGCTGCTTTTTTCCGTACAGTTAGGATGGCTCCCTGCCACTGGAATGGGAAGCTGGCGCCATCTCCTTCTGCCCAGTATCACTCTGGGAATGGCCAGCGCTGCATTGATGGCCAGAATCACCAGATCCAGCATGCTTGATGTTCTGCGCCAGGACTACATTACCACAGCCCGGGCCAAAGGGCTCAGTGAAAGGATGATAATCTACAAGCACGCCCTGAAAAATGCCCTGATCCCTGTTGTTACTGTGCTTGGGCTCCAATTCGGCATCCTGCTGGGTGGAGCTGTGCTTACAGAGACAGTATTTGCTTGGCCCGGTGTTGGACGTTTGCTGGTGGATTCTATTCTTCGCAGGGACTACCCTGTAGTACAGGGCACTGTGCTCCTTTTGGCATTTCTTTTCGTGCTTATCAATCTGGTGGTAGATATCATTTATGCCTTTCTTGATCCGCGTATTCAATACCAGAGCCGAACTGGAGAATAGTTGATGAGCATGATGCAGCAGAGCAAAGCAGACAGAAAACCAGAAATCTTCAAGGGTGAAAACAATGAAAATGCCCCGGAGCATAACATCCAAATCAAGCGGGGCAATGAACTTCGGGAGGTCCTAAAGCACCTACTGCGCAACAGAGGCGCTGTGACCGGAATATTCATCATTGGTTTTTTCCTAATCACCTCACTGGGAGCACCTCTTTTTACCACGCAGGATCCCACATCAACATCTCTGGTCCATCGCCTGCAACCCCCGAGCAGCACTCATTGGCTGGGAACTGACGAACTCGGACGGGATCTATACAGCCGTATGCTTTACGGCGGCCGCATCTCCCTGAATATCGGGATTATCTCGGTGCTGATAGGTGCAATGCTCGGGATTCCCATTGGTGCGGTCAGCGGATATTACGGAGGCAAGCTGGACATCATTACCCAACGGTTTATCGATATCATGATCGCATTTCCAGGGATCCTGCTGGCAATTGTTGTTGTTACTGTCCTGGGCGTAGGCGTACAGAATGTTATGATTGCTACAGGAATTGCCAGCGTGCCCATATACGCACGCCTGGTCCGGGGGTCCGTGCTTTCCATCAAGGAGCAAAGCTATGTAACAGCAGCTCATGCGGCTGGCCTGAGGGATACAACTATTATTTTCAAACATATCCTGCCCAATTGTCTGGCACCTTTGATCGTACAGAGCACATTCCAGATTGCTACTTCAATCCTCTGGGCAGCAGGGCTGGGATTTCTGGGCCTTGGGGCCCAGGCACCCACCCCGGAGTGGGGCGCAATTCTCAGTAACGGCCGGGACTATATCCGCACTGCGCATCATTTGACCACCTGCCCGGGTCTGGCGATTCTTCTGATGGTCTTGGGATTCAATTTGTTGGGAGACGGTCTCAGGGATGCGTTGGACCCAAAGACCAGATAAATTGCAGTTTCCAGGATAGTTGCAATAGCTATGACTAATCTGCTTGAAATAAATAATCTGCGCACAAGTTTTCAAACCGAAGAAGGCAAAGTTAGGGCGGTTGATGATGTATCCATTCAAATCCGCCCCGGCCAGGTAGTAGGACTTGTAGGAGAAAGCGGCTGCGGAAAAACAGTGGTTTCCTTAAGCATCCTCCAGTTGCTGTCCAGTCCTCCGGCAGTAATCGAGAGCGGTCAGATCTGGTATGAAGGCAGGGATCTATTAAAGCTTAACCAGGAAGAAATCCGCAAGGTGCGGGGCAATGAGATTGCCATGATCTTTCAGGAGCCTATGACCAGCCTGAACCCGGTGTTCAGCATAGGCAATCAACTTACGGAGGCCCTACATCGGCATCAGAATATCTCTGGATCAGCGGCCCGCAAACGCGCAATTGAAATGCTGAAGCTGGTGGGCATACCGCGATCCGAGGAAGTACTTGATGATTACCCGCATAGTTTTTCCGGAGGCATGCGGCAACGGGTGATGATCTCAATGGCCCTGAGCTGCAATCCCAAACTATTGATCGCTGATGAGCCCACAACAGCCTTGGACGTGACAATCCAAGCCCAGATCCTTGAATTGATGCACGATCTCCGGGAACGAACCGGAATGGCCATCCTCTTTATTACGCATGATTTAGGTGTGATTGCGGAGATGGCGGATAAAGTCGTGGTCATGTATGCCGGGAGAATAGTGGAGCAGGCAAATGCGGTCGCACTCTTTCACAATCCGCTGCACCCTTATACCCAAGGTTTGATCTCCTCTCGCCCATCCATTGAGCAGCAATCCAAGCGCTTGGCTTTTATCCCGGGCAGCGTTCCCAACCCTTTGTATATGCCTGGAGGCTGCCCCTTTCATCCGCGTTGCCGGCATGCGATGCAGGTCTGTGCCCTGGAAATGCCTGAACAGCGTATCCTGGATCAAGAACACCATGTTCGCTGCTGGCTGCATGAAGAAGATAGACTAGGCCAGGATCACTCTTTGCTGAGCAGGGAGATCCCCGCATGAACCCTGTCCAAACCCCAGCTGAAAACTTGCCGGTTATTTCTGTGCAAGGCCTGAAAAAATACTTCCCTGTCAAGTCAGGTGTACTTAGCCGCGTTTCTGGATATGTAAAGGCAGTGGATGGAGTCACCTTTGACATCAGCCCTGGTGAAACATTTGCTCTTGTGGGCGAAAGTGGATGCGGTAAAAGCACCATCGGCAGGACAATACTGCGCCTGCAGTCTGCAACCGCCGGAAAGGTGCAGTACAAAGGTGAGGATGTCTATAAAGCAAGCTTTAAGCGTATGCGGCGCCTGCGCAAGGAAATGCAGATTGTTTTCCAAGACCCTTACAGCGCTCTTAACCCGCGCCTTACTGTGGGTGCTGCAATCAGAGAAATTCTAAAAGTCAACAATCTTGCCCAGGGGCAAGAAGCCCGGGAAAAAGCCGAAGCAGTGCTTGTTCGCTGCGGGCTTGAGGCCTATCATGCTGACCGTTATCCTCACCAGTTTTCCGGAGGACAGCGGCAGCGTGTTGTTATTGCCCGCGCTCTGGCCCTGGACCCCAGTTTTATTGTTGCAGATGAGCCGATTTCAGCCCTGGATGTAAGTATTCAAAGCCAGATCCTGAATCTGCTTGAAGATTTGCAGGACTCTTTCCAGCTGACGTATCTCTTTATCAGCCATGACTTAAGCGTAGTCCGCCATGTTGCGGATAGGGTGGGAGTCATGTACCTGGGCAAACTTGTGGAAGTAGCCCGCAAAAACGAGTTCTATCAGGAACAGCTGCATCCCTACAGTCAGGCTTTGCTCTCTGCGGTTCCAGTCAATGATCCGACAGTCAAAAAAAAACGCATAGTGCTCAAAGGAGACGTGCCCAGTCCTGCAAATCCACCTCCAGGCTGCCCCTTCCACACTCGCTGTGCCTATACTATGCAAGTATGTCTTACGGAAACACCAGAATTGAAAGAGGCAAAAAATGGGCACCAGGTAGCTTGCCACCTCATATCTTCCTCTGCTGCGAGCGCCAGCCCATGAAATTTTTGCGGCGAAAGCGCACTGGACAGGGATTAAACCAAAGCCGATTCCTTGAGATGCTTCTGCTGATATACGCCGCGTTCCAGATTATGATTCCAGTTCTGGCTGTGATTTTCATTTCTGCCTGTGCAGCATACGGGCTGTTTATACTTATTTTCGGATAAGCGCCCGGAAGGTTAAAGCCTCAAAGCAGCATATACCAGCCCGGGCAGGCAAACCCTGGTTTTCTCTCAAGGATCAGACCTTTTTTTGCCCGACTAGCCTGGCAAAGTGCTCAAAGGAGCGGTCAAAGGTGGCTTCAGCCTTGGCAGGGAAAACACAGGCCGGAAGCTGTCTGGCCTTGAGGTGGTGCTGGATGCATTCGCAGCAGATGCCTTTTCGAGCACAGGGTTCGTAGGTACAGTTGCAAAGGCTTAAGTTTTCTTCACTTCTGCACTCCATATGCACCTCCTTAATTTTTTAAGCCTAGTCTCAACCACAAGCTAATGCCGCGTCAATTTTATATTGCCGCATCTCAGATGCAGCTGTAAAAACTCAAAAATCAAACAATGGTTAAAAACTGGGAGACTTTAATTCATTGATTTTTCTGCCCTCTGCCCTCTGTCGTCTGTCTTCTGTCCTCTGTCCTCTGTCGTCTGCAAAAATTAATTTTGCAGACACATCATCTCAGGGACACTCCGCTTTGTTTCTAGTTCCCCTCCTTGCCGCCTGTCTTCCAGGCGGGAGGGAGGGGCCAGGGGAGGGTT
>CAZLUR010000034.1:0-17024 GCA_964562725.1 uncultured Desulfohalobiaceae bacterium
CCCTGGATCTGGACCAGGGCTCAGCTGTTGATCTGGCAAATCTGGGGCTTTGTTACAAATATATGCAAAAACCTCAGGCAGCAATGGAATTCTTGGAGCAAAGCCTGGAACTGGAACCAGGGCTGAGTTTTGCAGCTGAAGAGCTAAGGCAAATCCAAAAGGATAAGGCCCTGATTAATACATGATCTTATGCAGCCAAAGCTGTAAGAGTTCTAAATTCAGAGGATTACAGCCCTGCGTGCCGGTTTAAAATAAAAATCTGCAAGCAAGCAGCTCTAAAATTCCCTTGACAAAATTTACCATTGCAAATTAAAGAAATAACTTTGTGTTTAAGAAAATCAAGCAGCTAGGCTAAAGCTGCTGGAGCTTGACTGCTTCAATGTAATTATTTATTGTATTCTTGGGGTTAGAAAAAGATAAATTTGCAGTTACACTGCAGTAACTTCAAGTTATGTATTCATTTGGCAAAACAGAGATTTAAAACACATGGTCCAAGGAGGTTAACCAATGGCAACAGTTGAATTTAAAGGCAAAACTTTTGAAGTTGACGAAGACGGCTTCCTGCAAAACTTTGACGACTGGAGTGAAGAGTGGGTAGAATATGTCAAGGAATTTGAAGGCATCAAGGAAATCACCGAGGAACACCAAAAAGTGATCGAATTCCTGCAGGACTATTACAAGAAAAACGGGATTGCGCCCATGGTCAGAATCCTGTCCAAGGTCACAGGTTTCAAGCTGAAAAAAATCTACGAACTCTTTCCTTCCGGTCCAGGCAAAGGGGCCTGCAAGATGGCCGGTCTGCCCAAGCCCACTGGCTGCGTTTAGCACCCTGCAATTTATTAATCAGGCACTGGAAAGGGCGGCCAGCAGCCGCCCTTTTTTTCCTGGAGAATTATGGATATCACCCAAAAGATAGCTGAACTCAAAAAAATGCCTGGTTTCCAGGATAATGTGGGCATGATCCTGGTCCATAACGGAGTGGTCCGCTCCTGGTCCAGACAGGACAAAAAAAAGGTCAGCAAAGTCCAGGTTCAGCCTGATCAGGAAATGATTCAACGTATTCAGGAAAATGCCGGCCAAATGCCTGGTATTTTCCAGGTCAGCATTCAGGCCAGAGCAGGGATCTTTCAGCCTGGAGATGATTTGATGTTTATCATTGTGGCCGGTGATGTGCGGGAAAATGTCAAACAGGCCTTGAGTCAGATCCTGGAGGAGGTCAAGTCCAAAGCCATCCAAAAACATGAAATCCTGGCAGACTGAACACTGTCTCTAACTCTGCCCTGAAAAGCCTTGAGCCAGGGCATTAATACGTTCAGCCTCTGCAGTTTTGCCCCTTATCAGGCAACCCTGGCTGTAGCGGCGCACTCTTTCCTGTAAATTGTCCTGGACCAGACTGCGCTGGCTAATTTTCAGCTCTGGTTCCTGCAACAGTTTCAACAGGCTGTAAATCCTGTACAGATCAATCCCGATTATCTTGCGCGAAAGCTGGTCGCTGTGTCCTGCGTATCTGTATACTAGCTTTTCAGGCCAAAAACCCACTGGATAATAAAGACTGCAGCGCAGCCAGTAATCATAATCCTCTGCTGCCAGTAAGCCAGGATCAAAGCCCCCTACCCTGTCCCAGACTTTCCGGCTGAACAAAGCACAGGAGGGGCTGATCAGGCAGAGTTGCAGACAGGGTTCAAAGAGCCAGCCCGCTCTTTTTCCATGCTTCAGCCCTGGATTGACCTTTCTTCCATACCGGTACCAGGCCTCGTCGGTCTGAGTTATGGACCAGCCGCCCTGCAAGGTAAAGGTCAGCTGTTTTTCCAGCTTTTTGGGCAGCCAATAGTCATCAGAATCCAAAAGGGCTATATAATCCCCTTTGCTTTTTGCTATGCCCAGGTTTCTGGCCGCGGCCACGCCCTGATTTTTTTGGTGCACACAAAGCAGCCTGCTGTCTTGGATCCCCTGCAGCATTTCCCAGGTCTGATCAGTGGAACCATCATCCACCACAATGACTTCCAGCCTGGACCAGGTCTGGTCCAAAGCAGACTGCAGCGCCCTTTTCAATAACTGTTTTCTGTTGTAAGTTGGAATAACAATTGAAATCAACATATGTGCCTAAACCTGCTAGGGCAGTTTAGTGCCAGGCTGCAGAACGAGCACTGTATCTGCCCGTGTGACAATAATCTATTATGGTCAAAGCGAAACCACCCTCCAGCAGCCATGAGCTGTGCCAGAAACTTTTAGAGCTGCTTTGCCAGGATCTGTATTTAAGCCAGGAAACCCTGCACTGCCTGCAGTCCATATGGGCCGTACAAGACTCCCAGGATTTACAAAAATTCCTGAGTCAGGCTGCAGACAGTGAAAGAAAGACCCTGCTGGAACTTATATTTTTTCCAGATAAACAAAGCAAGCTTCAGCTCCAGTCCGAACTTCTGGATATGGATATCTGCACTTACTCTCAATCAGAGCTGATCAAGACCATCTCCAATATGCAGCCCTTAGTGCGCATCTTTGTTGCAGATGATAAATCTCCTGTGCATATAAATCTGGATCCAGATACAGTTGCCCATTTTGTGCAGCGCCTGCAGCTGGATAAAAAGCTGGATCCTGAACTGAACCTGCTGTTGCAGGAAAGATTTGCAGCAGAAACAGCCAGGCGCATCGCCACTGAGATTAAGAGCAGGTCCGGAGATTTCACAGGAGTTCAAAAGCAACTGCTCTATGTTTATCTCTCCCAGGCCCAGGCAGCAAGCCCCAACTTCTGGTCCTGTCTGCAATTCGCTCTGGACACAGCCCAGGAAATAGAGCCGCAGGCCGAGATCTGGACCAGCCTGGTGCGCAAGAAAATAAGTCTGGAGCAAAACCTGCGTTTGGCCCACAAGCAAAGCCTCCAGCTCAATTCCCAGCCCATGGAAGTTCTGCTAATGCAGCGCATGAGCATCCTGACCCTGGATCAAGGCCAGATTCAAAAAGACATCCATGAGCTGGATCAATTGTGTCTTGTCCTTTATGGGCAGATTCCTTGCACTGACCTGCCTTTGTCTGTGCAGGCATTCAGGGATCCCCAGCAGTAAGGCCTGACTTGACTACATAAGATTTTATGTTATTTGACCGAAAAATATATTATTGCAAACAATAATACAGGAAACTGCCAGCATGGACTTAGAAGAGCAAATTGTATTGCAGGGTGCGACCTTGATCGACGGCAATGGAAGCCTGATTCCGGATTCAGTGCTGGTGCTGCATAAGGAAAACATCAGTGCCGCAGGCCCCAGAGAAGAAGTGCAAATACCCAGCCGGGCCAAAATCTATGATATGCGCCAGAAATTCATCATGCCCGGGCTGATAGATGCCCATGTCCATTTAGATATGCACGGCATGCCGGACACTATCCATGAGAGCCTGGTGGAAAACAAGCTGCGGGCCATACGGGCCAGCATTGAAATGGGCAATACTTTGCGGGCCGGAATCACCACAGTCAGAAACGCCGGCTCCACTGCCTACATTGATATAGCTGTCAGAAAAGCAGTACAGGAGGGTTTGATCATAGGCCCCAGGATCCTGGCCTGTGGGAAGATAATCTGCATGCTCAGCGCAGGCAGTGAATACTTCAAAGGCTTATACCGAGAAGCTGACGGAGCAGATGAAAACCGCAGGGCTGCCAGAGAACAGCTCAAAGAAGGGGCTGATTTCTTAAAGGTCATGGCCAGCGGGGCCATAATGAATCCAGGCGGAGTGCCTGGGGCTACACAGTTGGACGTGGATGAGATCCGGGCTGTGGTCCAGGAAGGGGCCAAGATCGGCAAGCATACCGCTGCCCACGCCCACGGGGCCCAGGGCATAAAAAACGCAGTACAGGCCGGAGTAAGGACCATTGAACACGGCACCCTGGCTGATGAAGATGCTTTAAAAATGATGCGCGATCGCAATATCTATCTGGTTTCCACCTTGAGCTCCAATTTCTGGATGCTGCGCTACACGAATGAACAAAACGGCCTGCCGCAATTTATGTATGAAAAGGCCCGGGAAATTGCCAAGATCAGGACTGAAACCCTGCATCAGGCCATAGATCTGGGAGTCAGGGTGGTCATGGGCACTGACGCAGGTACGCCCTATAACTACCACGGCAAAAACAGCATGGAGCTGGTGCAGTATGTAGAAGAAGGTCTAATGAGCGAGATGGAAGCTGTCATGGCCTCTACTAAATATGCGGCCCAGGCCATTGACCTGGAAGATGAAGTAGGCACATTGGAACCGGGTAAAAGTGCAGACTTTCTGGTTCTGAACAAAAACCCCCTGCAAGAAATCCGCAGCCTTCTGGACATTAAAAACCTGCAGATGGTTTTCAAGCAGGGCAAGCTAATCGAAGGCCAGGTGGATACCAGCCAGTGGTCTAATTCCTCCTCTCTGGGCTTGAACTAGCCTGCCAGCCGACGGTCTGTTTCTGCCCTGTGTCCAAGCTGAGAAATATGACTTAGTTTCCTGTCTGATAAAAGAGGCTGCCCATGAAAAAGAAAAATATTCTATTCCTTTGTGATGCCAGTGATATAGAAACAGTAGAAAAGAGCTTTGCTCTTGATAACGAATTTGAGCTGCATATAGAATCCTGTGAAAGGATAATGGATTATGGCGTAGAGGCTTATCTGCAGAGCACCATCGAGCTGGTCCTGGAACATCCTGATTTATACCAAGGCATAGTGGGTACCCATGATTCCTCAGCAGTATTCGCCTCAATTCTGGCCGAGAAAACCGGCCATATCTGCACTCCAGTGCACAGTGTGATCAATACCCAGAACAAATACCTCTGCCGACGCATTCAGCAGGAAGTTGTCCCGGAGCATACTCCCAGATTTTGCCTGGCTCTGGACTATATCAAGGATCAATCCTTATTGCAGTGCCCTCTATTCATCAAGCCGGTGCGTGCTAATATCTCTTTTGGCACACACCAGATCAATTCTGCAGAAGAATTGCAATTCTATATAGGCCAGGAGAGCAGGGATATTGCCTATTACAATCAGTACTACCTGGATGCCTTATGCCTGTTCGCAGAATATCAAAATCCCCTGAATCTAGAGACTTGCAACAACTTTCTCTGCGAAGAGCTGGTAGATGGAGATCAAGTCACTGTAGACGGATTTATCTACCAGGGCCAGGTATACGTCTTTGGCTTGACCAAGGCCTGTTATTACCCTGGAAGCATCAGTTTCAGCCACCATGAGTTCCCCTACAGCTTCTCCCAGGCACTGGATGCAAAGATAAGCATTGCACTGCACAGACTAATCCCGGCCCTGGGGCTGAACAACACCTTTTTTAATGTGGAGCTAAGGGCAGACCCGGAAAGAAATACATTCAAAATAATCGAAGTCAACTGCAGAATCGCTTTTCAATTCGCCAAGACCATCCAGGCGGTCAGGGGCTTTGACCCCCTGCATCTATTGTGTACATTGTCAGTAGGCAAGCTCCCTGAACTTAAAAAAACCCAGCAGAACACCTTCAAATACTGCTTTAATTTTGAACTGCACGCCTTTACTGACCAGAAAATTATAAGGACCCCCACCCAAAGCTGTTATGCACGGATAAAAATGCTCTACCCGGAAGTGCATATCAGAAATCTGATCCATGAACACAGCAACCTGTCTGACTATAAACACAACCCGCAGAGTTTCAGATACTGTGTACTGGACATACCAGGCAACAGCAGACAAGAAATCATGCGCAAAAAAGAGCACATTGTATCTTTGCTGGATTACGAATTCCAGACTGTGAGCTGATTTCCTTTGCAGCTGCAAAATGGATTTTTAAGAGTATAGACTAAGGTATCATTTGCTTGTAATCCACCTGCTGGAGCCTGGCCTCCACTTTTTCCGGGACCAGATAAGAGATGCTCAAGCCCTTGGCCAGCTTGTGGCGCAAGAGAGAGCTGCTGATGTCCAGCCTGGGCATCTGTACAAAGATCATAGCGCTTTTGGAATTCAACCTCCAGGACCCGTCCTGGTCAGGATCAGCAAAAGGAAAATTCTCCTGGATAAAATCTCTGACCTGGACCTGCTCCTGTCCCTGTCTGCCCACAACAGCAAAGCTGGTCAATTCAGGCAAAGAACGCCACTTATACCACTGGGGCAGGCTGAACAGATCATTGCTGCCCAGGATAAAAAAGAGCTGCTCGCAGGTGTAGGAATTATTGTAATCCAAAAGGGTGTGATAGGTATAGGAGACACCAGATCGATTGGCTTCCAGCAAATTGATCTCCAGCCCGGGGCGGAAATCTAAAGCCAGCTGCAGAAGCTCCACCCTGAATTTAAAAGGCATAAGCTCGGCCCCGGACTTGTGAGGAGGTCTAGGTGCAGGCACAAACTCCACACGCTGCAGGTGCAAGCTTTCCATTACTTCCAAGGCAATACGCAAATGACCGTTATGCACTGGATTGAAGCTGCCGCCCAAAACTCCCAGCCGCATTAAAAATAAACCTCTTTAAACTAACTATCTCTTATCTGGCCCTGACCTAAAAGTACGAATTTACTGCTGGTCAACTCCTTAACTCCCATGGGGCCGTATGCATGCAACTTGGAGGTGCTAATGCCGATTTCCGCCCCCAGGCCCAGTTGTCCGCCGTCATTGAACCTGGTGGAGGCATTGCAGATGACCAGAGAGGCGTCCACATTATTCAGAAAGCGCATAGCCCGTTCATAATCCTGGGTCAATATGGCTTCTGTGTGTCCAGATCCATAACGTTCAATATGTTCTTCAGCTTCCTGCTGGCTGGAGACCACCTTTATGGCCAGCACCAAATCCAGGAATTCACAGCCAAAATCCTGGCTTGTGGCTGATATGGCCTGTTTATTCAGCCAGGAAAGAGCTTGTTCGTCCGCCCTGAACTCCACTCCTGCAGCGCCCAGCCTGTCCTGTATTACTGGTAGGATCCTGGCGGCGATCTCCCGATGCAGGAGCAAACATTCCAGAGCATTACACACGCCGGGCTTTTGCACTTTGGAGTTGTATATTATCTCCAGGGCCTGGTCTAGATCAGCATCTGCATGTACATATATGTGGCAGACCCCTTTATAATGTTTCAAAACCGGCATGGCAGCCTCTTGGACCACGGCCCGGATTAGACCTTCACCTCCCCTGGGAATGACCACATCTATATATTCGTCCAGCTTGAGCAGCACCTGCACAGCTTCCCTGTCAGTAGTAGGCACCAGCTGCACAGCCTCTCCAGGCAAAGAAGCCTGCTCCAGGGCCTGGGAAAAGAGTCCGGCCAAGGCCTGGTTTGAGGCAAACGCTTCACTGCCCCCCCTCAAGATCAGACCATTGCCGGCCAGCACACAGAGGATACCGGCCTCCACGGTCACATTGGGTCTGGATTCGTAGATCATGGCCACCACTCCCAGAGGGATACGCATCCTGCCTACCAGCATGCCGTTAGGTCTTTTCTGCAGGGCTTCTATTCCACCCACCGGGTCAGGCATAGCTGATACCTCCCTGCAGGCTGCTGCCATATCCTGAATTATCTGTTCGCTTAGCCGCAGTCTCTCCAATTTGGCCTGGCCCAGGCCAGCTTTTTCTGCTTGCTGCACATCCCGGGCATTGGCCTCTAAAATATCGTCCTTGCTTTCCAGCAGCAGCCTGGACAAATTATATAGGGCCTGGGCCTTTTGTATGCCAGAGGCAGTGGCCAGTCTCCTGGAAGCCGTCTTGGTCCTGGCAGCCAGCTCAATGATCTGTTCTTTGATTTGCATAAGACCTGATCCTTACACTTATTTTTTTTGCAGGAAAAAGAAAATAAGTCCAGTTTGCTTTAAATCTGGACAGTCAAAAGTTCTTTAGTAATAAACTGTTTTTATTAGCTATATTCAAGTATCTAACTGTCTGAGCTCGTATTTGTCTTATCGACCTGAATTTATTGCCTTAACCTTGAACTTTGAACCTTGAACTTTGAACTCTCAAGTTTAAATAATGCCTAAATCAAAACCTCCTGTCCGGGTACCGGCATAAAGGCCTGTACTTCTGGGGCCCCTTGCAGGACTTCCTTTATCTCCCGGCCTTTATCCAAGCGCTCCTGCCTTTGCATATGCACCAGGGCCAGCTTGAGCGCACTGCATTCTCTGGCAAAATGCAGACAGTCTATTATGCTGCAATGTCCGTGTATTTGCCCTTGCAGGAGATAGGCTTCATGCACCACCAAGCTGCAGTTTCTTGCCATATCCAGACAGGAATCAGTATAGGCCCCATCTCCACTGAAATATATAGATTTGGCCCCGGCCTGTAAACCAAGGGCCAGATTAGGTTCAGGATGCCAGGTCTTGCAAAAGCTCCAATGAAAACCCAATAGATCCAGGCTTTGCTCCTGATCCACTTCCTGGAATAAAAGCTTGAAACTCATCTTTGTCAACAAGAATGAATAAGCCAAATTAATGACCTGTAACACCTTCTCCTGACCGCCTTTCTGACAGACAATACGCAAGGGTTTGTTTCTGCCCTGCTGCCACAGATGCAATAAAAGCTGAGGCAAGCCAAAAAAATGGTCTCCATGAAAATGAGAAATCCACAAGGCATCCAGCAAGTTGGGATCACTAAAACGGGCCCAATAATAAGGTGGCGCACTAAAACCGCAATCCAGCATCACAGTCGCTCCCTTTGGCCGCCGGTCCTGGAGGACAAGAGAAGTATTGCCCAGAATTTCGTCGCAAGCCTCGCCCACACCCAGAAAAATTACGCGCATAAACCTCTCCAGCTGATTTTTTCAAAGAGAAGCGAGTCTTCCGCATGAGGCGCCTTGTTTTCAGCCGGGTATCCCATGGAGATGATCGATTCGACTTCCAGGCCTGGCCTTAAACCAAGCAGCCCAGCCACGTACGAATTGGCGCTTTTTCCAGTCTCGTGCTCCCGATTGCGGATTTGCACCCAGCAGCTGCCAAGTCCGATGTCCGCACCTGCCAAGTGAAGAATAGCTGCGGCAATGCTTGCATCTTCCACCCAGACATCCGATTTGGAGGAATCTGCACAGACCACAAAAGCCAGCTTGGCATTTTCGAGAAATGCACTCCCTGACTGTTTGGCTTTGGAAAGCCTGCTTAACATTTTCGGGTCTGTGACCACAATAAATTCCCAAGGCTGGCTGTTGCGGGAAGAAAACGATCTTAACGCGGCTTCTATCAGCAAATCTATTTTTTCCTTTTCAACCGGTTTTTCTTGGTACTTTCTGATACTTCGCCGAGATCTAAGCAGATCAATAAACATAGGCGCTCCCTTTTTATGGCATAATGCCTGTTACAGAAGATTATTGAGTATTCGTCTTCAACCCCCACATTTCATAAATTTTGCTCCCTGCCCCGGCCTCACGTTGAATTTTATCATACATCACCTCCAAAGATGTATCCATCGTTATGCATTTTAAATGTTTGTTGTCAAGACCAGCTATCGATGAAATAAGAACTTGAGCAATTATCTGGATAAGTTTATAAGCGGCCTAAACATTATTATTACAGGCAAAAAATTTTTTATTGTCATGCCCGTAGAACAATCAACAAAGGACCAGGAAATAAATCGGCTGCTCAAGGATGCTCGAGCCGCTTGGTCTGAAAAAAGCCTGTGGGCACTTCAAAGCACGTACTCTGTTCTCAGGAGAGAACATGGATTACCAGCCGAACTTTGACTTTGCTACTTTTTCATTTGCAATATCAACTTGTTTCGCGTAACATGCAATTTCACTCAACTGAAGAAATCAATATCTGAATAAAGTTTATTACCCTACCGAATGGACTGCATCCATAGGCCTGGCAGGCAAAATAACAACCAAAGCTAAGGGGGAACCCTCAAAGTCATGCACAAGCAAAAAGATACTGGCCGCGCAGACCAACAATCTGCCCAACCTACAGGTGAAGCAGAGCATTCCCAGCTCTGGCTGCAGGTACAAAAACATTACAAAAAGATCATCTTGGGCATAGCCTTGATCGTATTAACTGCTGCCGCCAGCAGCGGGTATCAGTATTATCGCGCACACAGGCTGGCCCAGGCCAAGCAAGAGCTGGCAGAGATCAAAATCCAACTCCAGGGCCGGGAAAAATTACAAGCCCTGCAAGACATGCAGGATCGCATCCCTAAAGATATGCGAACAGGTTTACTCCTTGAACTGGCCACAGTGGCCCAGGAATTGGAGGAATTTTCCAAGGCTGAGCAGTATTGGGCCAGACTTGCACAAACCAGCCAGGACTCAGGGCTAAGCACAGCAGCCAGATTAGGTCAGGCCAGAGCCCTGGCAGAACAGGGAGAATTAGAAGATAGTTTGCAGTTTCTGGACAATCTGCTGCAGGAAGCCCCCCCTGTCTATCAGCGTTCCATTTATTTCGAAGTTGCGGAGGTTGCGGAACAACTTGAAAATTGGCAAAAGGCCCTGCAGGCTTATCAATTCCTGGAAGAAAGTGAAGAATTGGCTGCCAGGCAGACCGATTTCCTGCAATACAAGATCTCCCAACTGGAAAATAAGCTGGAACAGGACGGGGCCTAGCCCTTTAGCAAAAACTTATTGCCTGAACATATAGCCAAAATTTCTATTTCCCCAATCCATGTTAAATCACTAATAACAAGGCAGTAGTCATGACTGACATCCTTCTTGCTGATAGCCCGGGCTCCAAACACTTGTTGCTGGGCAATGAAGCCATAGTCCGGGGCGCACTGGAAGCCGGGGTAGGTTTTATCAGTTGTTACCCAGGCACTCCTTCTTCTGAAGTCCCGGACACTTTTTATAGGCTTTCCCCCTGGGGCAATTTTTATTTTGAATATTCCATAAATGAAAAAGTGGCCCTGGAAGTGGGTGGCGGAGCCTCCTTGTGCGGCGTGCCTACCTTGGTGACCATGAAACATGTAGGGCTGAATGTGGCTGCAGACCCCTTGATGAGTCTAGCCTACATAGGGGTCCCAGGCGGTATGGTCATTCTGAGTGCAGATGATCCAGGCTGTCACTCCAGCCAAAATGAGCAGGATAACCGTTATTACGCCAGGCTTGCCAGGTTGCCCTGTTTTGAACCTAGTACTGCCCAGGAAACCAAAGACATGACCAAACAGGCTTTAGAGCTTTCTGCCCAGTGGGAGCAGCCTGTTCTCCTGCGCACCACCACCAGGATCAACCATTTGCGGGGCATAGTGGAATTCGGAACATTAAAGCCTGCAAAAAATAAAGGTGAGTTTAAAAAAAACCCGCAGCGCTTTGTGCCCCTGCCAGCCATAGCCAGGGTCAGGCATCCTGTTTTGCTGCAAAAAATGCAGGACATCCTGGCTGAAGTGGAAAAATCTCCCTGGAACAAGCTATCTGGCCAGGGACAATTGGGAATAATCACCAGCGGCATAAGCAGGGCCTACCTACACGATGCCCTTTTGGAGCATGACCTGCAGGAGCATTTCCAAATCTTGGAGTTAGGCCTTAGCTTCCCTTTTCCAGAACAAACTGTATTGGAATTCTGTAAGGACAAGGCCAAAATCCTGGTCCTGGAGGAACTCGATCCCCTGCTGGAGGATCATATGCGGTCTCTGGCCCAGAAAAACAAACTAAGTTTAGAAATCCAAGGCAAGAATGAGATATTGACCAGAACAGGTGAATATTCAGTACGCAGCATAGGCCAAAGATTACAGCAGTTCCTGGGCCAGAAAAACCAGCCTGAAGAACTCTGTCCCCAGGAGTCCGGACTACCTGCTCGTCCGCCCAACCTTTGCGCAGGATGCTCACACCGGGCAATGTACTATGCTGTACGCCAGGTATTTGAGGACGAGGCAGTCTATTCCACTGACATAGGCTGCTATACACTGGGATTTCTCCCGCCTTTGCGCGCTGCGGACTTCTTGTTTTGCATGGGCTCTTCAATATCCGGGGCCGGCGGGATGTCCAAATGCACTGACCAACCCTTGATTTCCTATATAGGCGACTCAACTTTCTTCCATTCCGGGATCACCGGTCTGATCAATGCAGTGCATAACCAGCACAACCTCCTACTGATTATCCTGGACAACAAGACCACTGCCATGACCGGACATCAGCCCCACCCTGGAGTTAACACAAGTTCCCTGGGAAAAAACCCCAGCCGCGTAGATATAGAACAAATGGTGCGCGGCTGCGGTGTAACCCAGGTCAAAAAAATCAAACCATTGCAGCACAAAGCCACCATCAAAGCCTTGCAGGAGTACAAGTCTGTAACCGGGGTCAGGGTACTAATTGCTGAAGAGCCTTGCGTGCTCTTTGCC
Organism: uncultured Desulfohalobiaceae bacterium; assembly: GCA_964562725.1. Lineage (GTDB taxonomy): Bacteria > Desulfobacterota > Desulfovibrionia > Desulfovibrionales > Desulfothermaceae > CAZBUB01. The sequence continues at coordinate 12,223 of CAZLUR010000034.1, forward strand.
AAGCGCGTCATGGGCAGAAAAAGGCCCAAAACGGCCTATGTGGAGCGTGATCATCCTGAAGTAACTACCTGCCTGCAGGAATTGGCCTGCCCAGCATTTTATATCCAGCAAGATCGGATAGTAATTGATGAAGACCAGTGTGCAGGATGTATGTATTGTGTCCAGCTCACTGAGCACATCAAAGCCAAAACCAGGAGTTGACATGAAAAAAATGCGCATCATCCTGGCCGGAGTCGGCGGTCAGGGCACATTAACTGCTACGGTACTGCTGGCCAGGATCGCCCTGGATAAAGAGCTGCAGGTTACAGCCGGAGAAATCCACGGCATGGCGCAACGAGGCGGAATCGTGGAATCGACCCTGCTTTTGGGTGGACTGCAGAGCCCCAGAATAAACTCTGGTGAGGCAGATATCCTACTTGGCTTCGAACCCCTGGAGACCTTGAGGGCCTTGCATTATCTTAGACCGGGCGGCATGATGCTCAGCAACACCAATCCCACCGTGCCGGTGGCTGTCAGCCGCAAAGAGGAAAAATATCCGGACTGGGAATATATTCAGGAACGATGCCGGGCCTGCGCCGGGAAAAGCTATTTTTTACCCTGCAAGGAACTGGCCGCCCAAGCCGGCAATGTACAAAGCGCAAACACTGTATTGCTGGGTGCCTTTTGCTCTACAGAGAACTCACCTTTCAGCCTTAAAGATCTACAGGATGGCATCCAAAAATACCTGCCTTCCAAAATAGCCGAAGTTAATTGCAAAGCAGCAGATCTGGGCCGAGAGAGTCTGATCTGAAAAGGGCCTACTCCAGTCCATTGCCCTGCCTGGCCTGTTGGCGCTGCCGGGCCTGATACATAAAGGTACGCAAAGCTATTTCCCGGTTAGGCTGGATTGATCCGTCATAAGTAGCATCCAGGTAAGGCATCCTTTTCTGCAGCAATATGGGTTTGAGAATAGCAGATGTAATAGTGCTGGGCATGCAGGTAAAGGGAAACACGTTGACCACTCCATCAAAATCCTCCTGCATGTACTCCAGCGCGCCGCCAATACTGATGGCGGCTTCAGTACCGATGTCAAAATTAAACAGTCTGTCTTGATCCAGTTTTTTTTCCAGATCAGCAATCTGGTGATCACCCTGGATATCCAAATGTTCCATGGCCTTGGAGTAAAGCTGTCTTTGGCGCCAGAGCTGATATTCTATCTCTACCTTCAGGCCCAGCCATTTGCGAGAGGCCTGCAGTAACTCAGACATGTCCTTCTTCTGCCAGGCCTTTTGCCATTTGAGCCTGAAATTCCGCAAATTATTATAAGTCACATAATTTATCCATTCTCCCAAAGAAGCATCCACCACTTCCCCTCCAAATCGCTCCAACTCCTTAATAATGTACTGGTTCGACTGCGGATGAGTGCGCAGGTATATCTCCCCAACTATACCTATTTTGGGGCGTCTGGGCTGCTGGGGATCCATTAAGCCTTTGGCCGAGGAAACTATGTCCCCCAAAAGGTCATAGAGACTCTTAAAATCTAGATCTGAACCTTTTTCTTCTATGAGCTGGGCCATGCTGGCTAGAGAATCCTCCATGAGTACATCAGTATGGCCCGGCTTTTCCTCGTAAGGCCTGACCCTCCAAAGCACCCGGTCCAAAACATCTGACATAATGGAAGCCACATAGGCCAATTTACGGAACATCTTAGATTTTTCCTCAGGCATGAGCCCAGAGGAGGAATAGCTGTCCGAAGAAGAGAGATAAGTTATGGTCACATCTTGGTATTCAGAAAAGGTGTCCAAAATCAGCCTGTGCAGCTTGTTATACATCCCAAACCTGCAGGGCCCGTCTGCCTCAGGCATGAAATAGACATAATTTTCTGGAGAAAATCCAGGACCAAGGCGCTCTTTTTCCTGATCCAGGAAAAACAGAATATCCCCCAGGGTCACCTGGCAAGGAAAGCACTCTTTGCCTGAGGTCAACTCCTTGCCCAGATCCAGGCCGGTATAAGTGGGCATAACCCTGGCTGGGACATCAAAGGCCCGGAAACTAGCTGCCAAAAGCCTGGCCCCAAAGGGAGACATGTCTGGGATCAGCAGGGTTTTGCCTGAGAGATCGAAACGCCCCACCTTTTGGGTCAGTCTGCGTTCAAAGAATTCTTTTTCTTGCATCTGCCTAGCTCCGTTTATAAATATTCCCAGTTTTCCATACAGCTTCTGGAGCCTGGGTGTTCTGTCTTGTTTTAGCCTGTCTTGATCAGTCTTTCATCCTCAGCATAAGTTGACTCTGGGTTTCCCTGCAACTGGTACTTTTGCTGATTTTTGACCACATTGTTATAGGCCTCGATCCTGGTCAGGATTCCAGCTACAGCGCTATGTTCATCCAATTCCAGGATAAGGGCGGGTTTATCCTGCAGCACGTGGGCATAAAAATGCTCCAAAAAGGAATCCGGCCCGCAAGAGAAATTGGTCAGATGCACTCCATACCAATTTGGGTTCTTGGAGATCATCTTGGCTACCCGCAAAATTCTGCTGCCCAGGCCCCAATACATGCGGGGAAAATCCTGCAAATTCTCCTGTTCATAATTCAGATAATCCTGAGGCAGGGCCTTGATGCCCAGCTTGGCCAAATGCCTGCCCAACCTGAGATTCAAGCGCTGATCATAGAGATTGTACGGTCTACCGGTCACTATCCATAAAGGCTGCTGCTGGTCATGTGCAGCCAATATTTCCGAGCCTTTTCTGCGCAAGGTATCGCGAAAATCCGTCTGCTTCTCCCAGGCCAGCTGCACAGCGCGCTGCAAAACTTCAAACTTAGGCCGCAACCTTGCAGGCAGGGCCTTATACAGCCTGAACACAGCATCTTCCGGCCCCTGACTCAGAAACATGTTGGGCCGGATCATTTTCTGATCCGGTATATTCAGTGCTGCACGCACCAAATATTGTGAGCTCTCCACCATGGGACAAAGTACTCCCCTTTCATCCAGCTCTGGAGTGGGTATATCTATGGGATTAGGCAAAAACAAATAATCCACCTGGTCCAGAAGGCAACTGACATGACCGTGAAAGACCTTGATCGGAAAGCAAGTCTCTGCAGTCATGGCCTCCAGTCCCATGGAAACCATTTTTTGATCAGTGGCTGGAGTCAAAATGACCTGATAACCCAGCTCAGCAAATATATGACTCCAAAATATCGCCCATTCCTGGGAATGCAAAGCCCTGGGCACACCAATTACAGGTGAATTCGCCCTGCTCTCTTGACCCAACTCCAAAATATTCGGGCTCTGGAACAGGTACTCCTGGAATACTCTCTCCCGCTGCAGAAAAAAATTCTCTGCGGGCTCTCCCTCCAGATGACTGGATTCGTACCGGCCGCAGTCTCCGCCCCAGATGCTTTTGCGCTCACCAAATTTGTAAATTTTCAGTTTGCAATCATTGTGACAATTTTTATCTGCCCTGCAAACTTTTTCCTGAAAATCTACAGTAATCTTGGCCAACTCGTCCAAGGCCCTGTTTTTAGGCTTAACACTGTTTTGCCTGAATTTCTCCAATACCGCCAGGGCTGTCCCATAGGCACCCATGACTTCTCTATGCTTGGGCACTATGATGGACCTGCCCAGGACCTTCTCAAAGGCGGCCACTATGCCTTTATTCAAGGAAGGTCCACCCAGGAACATGATCCTCTCCCCTATACGCCGGCTTTCCACAACCCGGTGCAGGTAGTTGTGCACGATTGCAAAACAAAGTCCTGCCAGAAGATCATCACGCCTGGCCCCTTTCTGGAAGTAGCTAACCAGGTCAGATTCCATAAACACAGTGCATCTTTCTGTTAGATGCACTGGATTTTCCGCACTTAGGGCCACTTCCTGAAACTGGCCCACAATGTTGATTTTCATCTTGTTGGCCAGTTCATGCAGGAAGCTGCCAGTGCCTGCCGCACAAATCTTGTTCATCACAAAATCCACAGGATAAGTCTTCTCCAGAGCAATATATTTGGAATCCTGGCCTCCTATCTCAAAAATTGTATCAATCTCAGGATCTATATGCACGGCACCCTGGGCATGGGCGGTTATTTCATCAATAATCAGATCTGCATCCAGGAAGTCTCCTACAACATTCCTGCCAGACCCTGTAGTGCCCACACCCAACAGCCTGATCCCTGAGCCTATGTTCTGCTGCAAATGCTGCAGCAGGTTTTGGGTTACTTCAATAGGCTTGCCCTGAGTGGCCACATAGGATTTATCCAGGATGTTGCCCTTAATGTCTATTAATGAGTATTTGGTGGAAGTGGAGCCCACATCTATACCCAGCCAGGCTTCTGCCGGAACATCATGCTTGCTGGGTTTGAAAGCCAGGCTATTATTTTGATCAAAATAGGTCAGCTCCAGGGACAGAGGAGAGCTGCGTGGAAAGGCTGGATCTTTGTCCTGGACCTTGTGCAGTAAATTCAGGTCCAGGAGATTCTTCCAGCCCATGTATCCGGACTGCAGAGCCACTCCCAAGGCGCCCAGGCTGCTGTGCTGCTCTGGCACTGCAAGATCAGGAAAGTATTCCTTAAAGGCCTGCACCAAAAGCTGATTAGAGGCCATGCCGCCGATAAATACTATGGGCTCCTGCAATTTTCTGCTGGAGACTATGGTACTCATATAATTCGCAGCTGTGCCATGATGCAGTCCGGCAATGATATTGTTCAAAGACTCGCCCTTGTTTTGCAAGTGAATCATGTCAGACTTGGTAAATACAGTACATCTACAAGCCACAGGCGCGGGGTAAGTACTTTTCAGCCCTAGGGCAATAAAATCCTCTAAGACCTGTTGCAGC
>CAZLUR010000034.1:17034-21552 GCA_964562725.1 uncultured Desulfohalobiaceae bacterium
TTTCAAAATCAAACCCATACATGGCATAGGCCAATCTCTCTGCCTGCTGATCAATAAATGAACCCGTGCCTGAAGCGCAAGGAGAGTTCATATTGAAGGATTCCAGATACCATTGGCCCTGCTGGTCATAATCCAGCTGAAAAAGTGCTGCGTCCTGTCCGCCGACGCTGATTATACTGCGCACACCCGGAAATGCATGCGTAGCGCCCAGAACTTGGGCTATGGTCTCTACTTCAAATGTGGCATTTAGCAGCTGGCTAAGATATTGGCCCTGATTGCCGGTAAAAGCCACAGAGCGTATGTCTTGCTCCCCTAGTACACGGTACACTTCAGACAAGGTCTGTTCAGACTCCTCGATTATCATCCCGAAGTGTCGCTTGTATGGGGCTTCAAATACTACTTCCCGGTTCTGATTCAGGGCCACGCAATTAATACTCACAGAACCTACATCCACACCCACATCAAAAGCCATCATGCCCTCCTTGCCCTGAATGGCATTGTAATATTTACTCCAGGGAAATACCCTGCGGCCAGCCGCAAACTGGACTTAAGGGTTCAATATTCTAATTTCCCATAATGTTTACTCAAGCAATGTTTACCTCTTATGGCTGGCTTCTGCAACCGGCATCTTTTGAGCCCAACAATCTGAAATCCACAAGTGCTGAACATTGGCAGCTAATTTTAGCAAAAATCTCTGATTTACTTCCTAGAGTTTTCAATCCTTAATCGTTCCAAAATGTTATACAATAAACAAAGTCCTTGCAATATAACCTGGATTGTCATAATTTCTAACTAAGTGCATTATGCTTAATTATAGACCAACCGCAGCAAACTGATAAAATCCACAACCAAGCCACAAACCATTGTTCAAGAACAACGCATAGTTCAGCCCTCAAGTAATAAAACAAGGCCAGGAGCTATTAACACTTTATAAAGGCAAATGATTATAACTAATTGATAAAACCTTCTCTGGTCAGTCAAACGTGCAAAAACAATACATATTTTGCTCCATCCTCCTGATCTGGGGTTCCTGCTTATTCCTCCTGTGCCGGCCGATTTCTGAAGCCTGGGCCCTGGAATATTACTGGGGTCAACACCCGGACAAAGAAAGGCTGGTATTTCAGTTCAGCAGTGAACTGCCACACTTTTATACGATTGAACGTACAGGGCCCATGGAGATCACCTTTAGTCTGCCCCCACAAGCCTTGGCTCAAAAGACTGGGCCTGAGGCAACTGACACCAGCCCAGCTGAGATCTTGGACCAGATTGATTTGGGCAAGGGAAATATCCATATCCAAACCAAAACATCCGCTTTTGGCTATGTCCATTTTGAGCTAGCCGATCAAAACAAGCTGGTCCTGGATTTTTTTCAGCATAACCTGGGTTCCTCCTGGTCCAGAATAAAGTCCGCAACTCAGGATCCACCTGACCCGGGTCAAGATAAAACTGCGCATGCACCCCAAAAAGATGAGCCAAAGACGCTGAAGACATCTGCAGCAAGCAAACTTTCTATTGCTAGAGAGCCAAACTTTACCCAACTTGTTCTCCAGCCACAACTTGATCCTCCAAGGGCAAAGCAGACAGCAAGACATAAAAAGCCCCATATCTACCGCAGTACTGTGCGCTGGGCCGGGCCGATGCCGGCTGACAAGCCCACTAGGACTAAATTGGCTGTTCAGCCTGCAAGACAGATTAAATCCCATATCTACCGGGAGAGAATAAGCTGGGCAAGACCAGTTGCAGCAGGCAATTTTTCTGTAAAAAAAAACCATCTCGGGTCTGTAGGACAAGTAAACTCACATATCTACCGCAGCACTGTAAACTGGGCAGGGCAGATACTGGCTGAAAAATCAACTGCAACTGATTATCCTGGTTTGGGCCAGACATTAACAGAATCTGTCTCCAACTCAAAGTTTACAGAAAACAAGAAGGGGCACTGGCAGGAACTCCTGTTGCAGGCGAGAGCAGCCCTGGACAACAGAAATCATGATTTAGCCCGGGACATCTTGCAGCAATTGCTGCAACAAGAGATGCTAAAAAAAAATTATAATCAGATACTGGAACTTGTCTTGAATATCTATCTGCAAAACCAGGCCTGGACAGAGATACAGGAGCTTGCCAGCCAGGCTGCAGACAAAGACCTACCTGCTGAACTAAACTCAAGACTGCAGTATGCCCGGGCTTTGGCCATGGAAAACCTGCAACAGCAGGAGAAAAGCTTTGCTCTGTGGCAAAAACTGACAGAAGAGGACAACCTTACAGATCTAAAAGGCTATGCCTATTACTTTTTGACCCGTAATGCACTAGAGCAAGAAAAATGGGAAAAAGTTCAGCATTATGCACATAGTGCCTTGTCTGCTTTCCTTGAACAGGAACCCCAAGAGACAGAAAGGGCTTTAGACTGCCTGGACATGCTCATTGAAAGCAATAGACGCTCTGGGCGCAACCTGGAAGCCCTAAAATGGGCCTGGAAATACCAGGAACTAATCGACCAAGATTCAAAAAGATGGCCTGCGCACAAATACAGACTAGCCGAACTTTACCAGCAGGCTGGAGACCAGACAGGATGGCAGAAAACGCTCCAGGAATTGCAGGCTGAATATGCAGACACCCGTTACGGGCAATTGGCTGCACTGGCCCTGGCTGAGCAGGAGCGGGGACAAATAGCCTGGCAATTGATCCAGTGAGTTATAGAGACTAAAGGAGGTCAAATGCATAGAAGACCGATTGTTGCCGGCCAGTTCTACCCGGCTCGTCAAGAAGAGCTGCAGGCCCAGCTGAATACCTTCCTCAAAACAGAACAAGGCACAGGAATCAAGCCTGCGCCTTTGTGCATGGTACCCCATGCCGGATATGTATTTTCCGGACCAGTTGCTGGCAAAACTCTGGCTCTGGCAGGTCTACAGAACACAGTCCTGCTATTGGGGCCAAATCATACCGGCCAGGGGCGACCCATGGCTATCTGGTCAAAAGGAGAGTGGGAGATTCCTGGCGCAGTTCTGGAAATAGAAACAGAACTGGCTCTGGACTTGCTCCAGGCCTGCCCTGCTCTAGAGAAAGATTTCCAGGCCCACCTCTATGAGCACTCCCTGGAGGTGGTACTGCCTTTTATCCATATGCTGCAGCCCAAAGCAAAGATAGTACCGATCTGCGTTGCTGAGACTGATCCCTCTATTTTAATCCAAACAGGTCAAGAGCTGGGCACCCTGCTTAAAAACCGGACTCAACCTGTGTCCATTGTGGTCAGTTCTGACATGAGCCATTTCCTGCCTCAAGATCAGGCCCGGACCCAGGATAATCTGGCCCTGGAGGCCATATCTACCCTTGATCCGCAAAAACTCTACCAAGTGGTACGCGAGAATCGAATCAGTATGTGCGGGGTGCTGCCCATGACCATGGGCCTGGCTGCTGCCCAGGAACTTGGTTGCCATCAGGCAGAGCTAGTTGAGTATTCCACTTCTGGGGATAAGATCGGAGATTATAGTCAAGTAGTAGGCTATGCCGGGATCTTGGTAAAAACTTAGGGTAGTCTGCTGCACAACAAAAAATATTCCTGATTACCTTTGGGTCCTTTGATCCCTGCAGGTACACTGCCCAGGCAATTTAGTCCCAGCTCATGATCTGCAAAGCTGCATACCTCCTGTACTGCCTGCTCTTGCAGCGCCTGGCTGCGCACAACGCCTTTGTCTGTACTACCCCTGCCCAGCTCGAACTGAGGCTTGACCAGAAGCAGCAAAAGGCCGCCGGGCTTTACAAACTGCAAGCAAGCAGGCAGGATCTGCCGTAAAGAGATAAAAGAACAATCTACCAGCACCAGATCCACAAGCTCGGACAAAAGATCGGGGCCTGCATAACGCATGTTCACCCTTTCCATATTACATACCCTGGGATCGGTCCTTAATTTCCAGTGCAACTGGCCATATCCCACATCCACAGCATATACCCGGGCTGCCCCGTGCTGGAGCAGGCAGTCTGTGAATCCACCGCTGGAGGCCCCCACGTCCAGGGCTACCATATCCTGGGGCTCAATTCGGAAATAATCCAAAGCACTCAAAAGCTTGTTGCCACCTCGGCTGACAAATCTCTGGCCTTCACGGATATAAAATATGCTGTCAGCAGGCAGCAATTGCCCTGGCTTGGATACAATGTCCCCTGCCCTATCCTGCACTGCACTGACAAAAACCTGTCCGGCCATGATCAGGCGCCTGGCCTGCTCCCTGCTTTGCACCAGGCCATTTTGCACTAAGATTTGGTCAGCTCTAATTTTTTTCTTGCCCATGCTCGCTGCCCGGAAAAAATTAAATGTTACAAAACGATAAGCATTATTTCTTCCAGCTTTTTTTTTGTATGTCCTCATTACATAACTAGGCAGTCAAAAGTTCTTTAGTAACAAATTGTTTTTATTGACTATATTCAAGTCTCTAACTCTTTGAGTTTATATTTGTCTTATCAGCCTGAATTTATTGCCTTAAACTTGAACGTTGAACCCTGAACGTTGAACTCTCAAGTTACATAAGA
>CAZLUR010000035.1:0-21084 GCA_964562725.1 uncultured Desulfohalobiaceae bacterium
AACCTGGGACCTTCCGGTTATGAGCCGGTGGCTCTGCCAACTGAGCTATAGGCCCCTTGTTTTGACAAATAAATATTATGTCTATATTTAAAAAAAATGTCAATGAATTTTCTACCTGGCCCAAAGCGTCGAAGTTTTTTAATGATGATAAGGGTGATTCATGCCGATACAGGCAGCCCGGTAGAGCTGTTCCAAAAGAACCACCCTGGCCAATTCATGGGGCAGAGTCATAGGACCCAGGCTAAGAACAAAGTCTGCCCTGGAACAAAGCCAGGATTCAACCCCGTAAGACCCGCCCAGGATAAAACAAGGATTTTTATGAGCATCAAAACTCCAAGACTGCAGTCTTTGGGCCAACTCATGAGAAGAGCAGGCTGAACCTTTACTGTCCAGGACAATGGCCCTTTCTCTGTAACCTATCCTCTTTGATATCCTTTGGCTTTCATCTTTCCTGCCCAGTTCAGGGCCAAGGGAAGCTGGGGCATTTTTCAGAACTGTTTGCTGCAGTTTGTAGAATTTGCCCAGTCGTCGCCAGTAGTGCCCTGCAGCTTCCTGCCAAAAGCTTTTCTTTAATTTTCCGACCCAGATAAATGTGATTGCCTTGGCCATTTCGCTTGTTCCACCATAATTTTGCAGCCATCTTGACTTGAGTGGCATAAATTTGCAAACTTTACAAAAAATGGAGTAGTTATTCACCACCTGCTGTGCTCGAAATTTAGGAACCAGTAAGGCCAGGGCCCGGGCCAATGGATAAGGTGTTGTTACTATGGAGAACAGTTACAATTTGGAGTTCTGTCTAAACCAAGAACCAAGACTAGGCCAATTTCTGAGCCTGAAAGCTAATCCCTTGAACGCTTGCATAATTTTTGCAATTTGAAAAGTTCTGTTGGAGCTGAAAAAATCAATGCCAAGACAGGCTTGTTTAAATTTTAGGCGCGGCCAGCGACTGCCAGAACTTGGGAACCAGGAGTACTGATGGCCTGTACCAAGGCGATAATCCTTTTTTGTTTATTGCAGATCACCAGCCTGATTTGTATGCAGGGCAAAGCCCAGGCCCAACAGTTGGAGCTGAAGAATCTGGTACTGCACAATGTCTCAGGCCAGATCCAGCTTAGTTACGGAGTTGAGATCCAGGATGTACAGGCCCTGCATGATTATCTGGACCAGGGTATGGTTTTGCAGCTGCGAAGCAGGGTCAAGCTGATCCGTAACAGGCGTTGGTGGAGGGACAGCCTCCTAGGACAGGAAGAGATGGTTTTTGAATTGAAAAGCCGGCCCTTGCAGGGGGAATACGTTTTGACCAAACAGGGCAGCAATGACTCGCAAAGAGACAAGGATCTCTCTCGACTCTTAAGCAGGCATTGGTCAGGGCTGAAAGTCCGCTTGGGAGACTGGAGTGAGCTCTCGCCTGATACAGATTATGCTGTGGAGCTCCTGCTGAGCCTGAAGCGATCGGATGTACCTCTCTGGCTGAAGAAGTCTCTTTTTTTCTGGTCCTGGGATCTGGCCCCGGAAAGAAAATTCAAGATGGATTTCACCTATTAACTTGAGAGTTCAACTTTCAAGGTTAAGGCTATAAATGCAGGCTGTAAGACAAATATAAACTCAGACAGTAATAGACTTGAATATAGCCGATAAAAACAGCTTATGACTAAAGAACTTTCGACTGCCCAACTACTAATGCCTGTAACAAAAAAACAAAGATATCTTTTGCCTGAGCATGTTCAACTCCCTGTTTGAACCAGCTGTAGACTCAGACTACGCTGGGTTAGAAAAATATGAAAACTACCTCCATTAAAGCACAATTCTCCAAAACAGAATCCAGCAGTAAGAAAAAAACAGAGTTGCTTCTGGCCCTGGGGGCCTTTTTGTTGATCATTGTCTTTAGCTGGATAGAACTCAAGTTTTTCGGGGTCAACTCTTACCTTTTTTTGGCTGTGTTCAACCTGAATCTGATCCTGCTTTTGGTTATCCTTTTTCTGGTCCTGCGCAACGGAGTCAAACTGTTTGTGGAGCGCAGGCGTAATGTACGTGGTTCCAGATTGCGGGCCAAACTGGTGCTGGCCTTCATCTCTGTCTCCCTGGTACCCACTATCCTGATGTTCATGGTTGCGGTCAAGTTTGTACAAACCTCTGTGGATTACTGGTTCAGGACTAAGCTGGATAGCTCCATGGAACAGTCCCTGGAGGTAGGCAAGGCGTTTTATTCCATGGCCCAGGACAGATTAGAGCAGCAGAGCAGCTATATTTTGCAGGAAATTAAGGACATGGATATGCTCTGGGGGGCCTCGGAAATGGATAACCTCATGCGCCAAAAACAAAAAGAATACGGGCTTAGCTTAATTGGAGTGCTCAGTCCTGCCCTGCAAGAACAAAACTGGCATGCCCTTCAGGAATGGCAAAAAAAGTGGCCTGAAATCAAGTCGGAAGTACGCTGGCAGGAGATCAGGCAAGACCCTGCCTACTGGTCCAGGCTTTTTAATGGCCAGAACACGGACTTGGTGCTAGGGATACTGCCGGTGGATAAAGCCAGGACCGGCTATCTGGTCCTGGGTTCTACAGTGGAACAGGGCCTGCTGACAAAGCTGGAGCAGATAGTGCAAGGCGTAGATGAGTACAAGCAACTCAAGACCCTAAAGAATCCCTTGAAAACCGCCTTTTATATGCTTCTGGCAGTGATGACCATGCTTATTGTCTTCGGCGCCATGTGGTTTGGTTTCCGCTTGGCCAAAGAAATTTCCGCTCCCATCCAAGCCCTTTCCTTGGGCACCAGGCGCATTGCAGACGGTGACCTTGGTGTCCGCCTGGAAGATAAGTCCGGGGACGAACTAGGGCTTTTGGTGCAGTCCTTCAACAACATGGCTGCAGATCTGGAAAAAAGCCAGGAAAGATTGAGCCAGGCCAATCAGGACTTGGCCAGACAAAACCTTGAACTGGAGCAAAGGCGAAAGTACATGGAGGCTGTGCTGAACAACATCACTTCCGGGGTAATATCCCTGGATAAGGAGGACAGAATCAGCACTGTTAACCAGGCTGCGCTGGACATCCTGTCCTCCAGCAGCCACAGACTGCTGGGCTTTAAAGTCACCGAGCTCTTGCCCCACAGGTACTGGCACTTATTCCAGGACGCATTGCACCAACTTAGACAATCCCCTAATGCGCATTGGCAAAGACAACTGGATATTAAACTACACCAGTCAGAGCGCAAACTCTTGATAAATGCCCTCAGCCTGCGCTCCGACCAGGGGGAGGACATAGGCATGGTCATGGTCTTCGAGGACATTACCGAACTGGACAGGATGCAGCGCATGGCAGCCTGGAGAGAGGTAGCCAGAAGGATCGCTCATGAGATCAAGAATCCGCTGACCCCGATCAAACTCTCCGCGCAAAGATTAGAACGCAAATACAGTGCCCAGGTCGAGGATCAGACCTTTACTCAGTGCACCAGCCTTATTGTACGCCAAGTGGAGCATTTGCAGCAGATGGTCAAAGAGTTCTCTTCTTTTGCCAAACTGCCCGAGGTCAGCCCGGAGCAAAACCACCTGCAACCCCTGCTGCAAGAAGTGATAGCACTTTTTCAGAACAGCCATACCGAGATTGATTGGAATCTCCATATGGACAACGAGTTGCCAGGCTTCAGGTTTGACCGTCTGGCCCTGAAAAGAGTACTCATCAACCTGCTGACCAATGCCAGTGAAGTACTCAAAGGCCAGAAGGATGCCAAAATCGAACTTAGGGTCGCACTGGACAGACAGGCCGGATTAGTACGCATAGAAGTCAGGGACAACGGACCCGGAATAAGCCCGGAGGAGCAGACCCGCATGTTCGAACCCTATTTCTCCCGCAAAAAGGGCAATACCGGATTAGGCCTGACTATTGTCAAGTCTGTGATCACTGACCATCAAGGCTATGTGCGTTTTAAGGAAAATAGCCCCAAGGGCAGCGTATTTATTGTGGAACTGCCCACATAAGCCCAGATGTTTTAAACTTTTATATATAATAACTGGTCAGTCAAAAGTTCTTTAGTAATAAACTATTTTTATTGACTATATTTAAATCTCTAGCTGTCTGAGTTCGCATTTATCTTATCAACCTGAATTAATTGCCTTAACCTTGAACGTTGAACTCTGAAGATAATAATTAGAGCTGGTTATGAGTGATTTTAGACCCAATATATTGGTGGTGGATGATGAGGAGGATATCCGGATCTCTTTGACCGGGATCCTGGAAGACGAGGGCTATCAGGTCCTGTCTTGCAGTACTGGAGAAGATGCCTTACAGCTTTTGGACAAGGAGGAGCCAGACCTGCTTTATCTGGATATCTGGCTGCCAGGCAGAGATGGCATCAAGATTTTGGACAGGGTGCGTCAGGATTACAGCCAACTGCCTGTAGTCATGATTTCAGGGCATGGCAATATCGAAACCGCTGTAGAGTGCATCAAAAAGGGAGCTTTTGATTTCATAGAAAAACCTTTGTCTCTGGAAAAAGTGGTATTGGCTGCAAACAAGGCCTTGCAGTTCAGAAGGCTGCAGCAGGAAAACCAGGACCTGCGCTCCAGGGTCAAGCTGGATTATGTGCAGGAGATAACTGGCCGAAGCCCAATAATCCAGGAACTGAAGACCAAAATCGATCGAGTAGCCCCTACCGAGGCCTGGGTGTTGATTACTGGGGATAACGGTACCGGCAAGGAGATAGTTGCCCGGGGCATCCACAAGAAGAGCAAACGAGCCAAAAAGCCTATGATCGCGGTCAATTGCGCAGCCATCCCTGAAGAATTAATCGAAAGCGAACTCTTTGGCCACGAAAAAGGGGCTTTCACAGGTGCAGAGAGGACACATGTAGGCAAATTTGAACTGGCCCACAAAGGCACTTTGTTCCTGGATGAGATCGGGGACATGAGCCTGAAGACTCAGGCTAAAATCCTGCGCATTTTGCAGGAGCAATGCTTTGAGCGGGTGGGCGGAGGTAAGACTATAAATGTTGATGTGCGCGTAATCGTTGCCACCAATAAACATTTGCCCGCTGAGATCAAGGCTGGTAGATTCAGGGAGGATCTTTTTTATCGCTTAAATGTATTCCCTTTGCATGTGCCCAGGCTTAAGGAGCGTATCCAGGATCTGCCCCTGCTGGTACAAGAGTTCATGAGCCAGCTGTGCCAGGAAAACGGCTTTAGACCACTGGAGTTCAGCCCAGATGCCCTGGCCAGGCTGCAGTCCTATGCCTGGCAAGGCAACGTGCGGGAATTGAAAAATTTTGTGGAAAGAATGCTCATCATGCATGCCGGGCAAAGACTAGAATCTGCAGACCTGCCTCCTGAGTTTTCATTGCCGCAAGACAGTGTCGAATCTGAACCTGGAGCAGAAAGCCAAGTTCTCTGCCAGGACTTCAAAACCGCCAGGGCAGAGTTTGAAAGGGAGTTTCTGGCTTCAAAGCTGACTGAATTCCAGGGCAATATCTCCAGGCTGGCCGAGGCCATCGGCCTGGAGCGCAGTTACCTGCATCGCAAGCTTAAATCCTATGGCATCCATAACGTCCAGGAGGGCTGATACTGGATACATAAGGCATTTACCAGTCTTTGGTTCAGTAGTTTTTAGCCATACCCATCCCTTGAAAGGCTGAGCCATAAGGATTATATCTACTAGCAGGACACAAGGAGTGTTAAGTGTCAACCAACAAGGATACAACCTGCTCTGCAGCAGATCCTGTCAGGATGTACCTGGATGTGCCCCGGGAATGGTCAGGTAATAGGCTGGACAAGTTTTTTGCCAGGGAGATTAGCAAACAGGGATTGCGTTTTGTGCGCTATAAATGGCAGGACTTACAGGTCAGGGTCAACGGAATCCAGGCCAACAAAGGCTATACAGTGTATGCCGGGGACAGTGTCAGCTTTGAGCCGCTGGGGGAGCAAAATAGAGACAGCTTGCCTGCTGCCTGTCTGTGGGCAAAAGTACGTTTGGTCCACAAGAAGCGTGACTTTGCAGCCATATATAAGCCTTGCGGCCTGCACACGGAAAGCCCGGGTCTGAGAGGACGGCCCAGTCTGCAAGGCTTGCTGGGCCAAATCTTACCTGACAAAGACTATTTGCTTTTGAATCGCCTGGACGTTGAAACCTCTGGCCTAATACTGCTGGCCTCAACTCAGGAAACCAAAAAAAAATATCTCAGCCTGCAAGAGCAGGGTCTGGTCAGCAAGCAGTACCTGGCTCTGGTCCATGGTCAAGTGCAGGGTGCTTTTTGTTTGGACCAAGGCCTGGACATGGCCCGCAGGCGCAAGATAAGAGTCTTCAAACATAAAAGCGCAGATAACCTGCGCAGCACCCGAGCCAGAGTATTGGCCTTCCTGCCTGGCTCTGGCTTGAGCCTGTTATGGATCACAATACTCAAAGGGGCCAGACATCAGATCAGAGCACATCTGGCTTATGCAGGCCATCCAATCTACGGGGATCAGTTATATGGAACAGCCAAACCAGGGGCCAAGCTTTTTTTACATCATTTCCGGGTCAGCTTGCCGGACTTTTCAGCAGCCTGCCTTCCAGGCTGGAGCTTGAGAGAATAATAAAATACAGGTCACTAAACCATGCAGATCCAGCTCAAATTTTACGCCACTTTGTCCAAATATGAGCCTGAAAACAGCCAAGCCTATCCAATTTCGGAAAACGACACCCCCTGGAGCTTGCTGCAAAAGCTGGGAGTAGAGCCAGAGCAAGTCAAAGTCTGTTTTGTGAACAACAAGCATTCTGATCTGCAGACAAGACTGCAGGAGGGAGATAAAGTTGCTTTTTTCCCGGCTGTAGGTGGAGGATAGAAATTATGCAACAGCTGGCCTTGCCCTGAATGGATAGAGACCTTTGTTCATTTATTTTGCTTCAGGGTTAATAAATGATACAGGAATACACTTTTGGCCGTCTCAAAATCAATGACCAGGTTTATACCCAGGATGTCAAGATCCGCGCTGGACTGATCTATTGTCCCTGGTGGAGACAAAAAGGGCATACAGTGCAGATCCCAGATGTACAAGATCTCCTGGATCACAAACCGGAGATCCTGATCTTGGGCAAAGGCAACCCTGGTCTTATGCAAAGCAGCAGGGAACTCTCCACAAATCTGGAAAAATTGGGCATAGAGCTCATTGAGCTGCCTACCCAAGAAGCAGTTTCCAGGTTTAACGATTTGTTCACCAAGGGCAGACAAATCTGTGCCGGGCTTCATCTGACCTGCTGAACAGAGCCGTCCTGATTTTTTGTATGTCTGCGCATCATAATGCCAATACGAGCTAGGCCCGCTCCACAAATCAAAATGATCATACACAACCGCAACTCAGTGCTGCAACTAGCAGAACAGGTGATACACTGGATGCGCTACATGATACAGGACGAACAACCTCTGGCTCAGGACATGCAGCTGGCAAAGGTGGTAGAGGCCTGGGAAGCTGGACATGACCCCATTTGCCGCACTGCACCGCATGTAATAGTGGTCCACGCCAACAAAAAAGATCCCTCTGCACCTGCCGCTTGCACCATCGCTCTTAGTTACTTGGAGCTGGCGGCACCCAGCTTGGGCTTAGGGGCCTGCTGGGGTGGGTTCTTTTCTGCCGCAGCCCAATTCTGGCCAGAAATGCAAAAGGCTCTGGAACTGCCTCAGGGCCATTCTAGCTATGGGGCAATGCTCTTGGGCTATCCTGCAGTAAAATACCAGCGCCTGCCCCTGCGCAAACAACCTAAAATCACCTGGAAGGTGTAGAAATCGTGCAGAATGCAGGCACCTTTTTGGTCCTGGGCGGCTGCAAAAGCGGCAAAAGCGCCTATGCCCTTAAACTGGCCCGGCATTATCCCCAAGGGAAAAAAAGGTTTGTGGCCACCTGTATTGTTTCAGATCAGGAGATGCAGGACAGGGTCAGCAGGCACAGGCAGGAACGGGGGCCGGACTGGCAGACCTTGGAGGAACCCTATGATCTGCCCGGCTGCATAACCAGCCAGCAAGACCCTGATGCCGTGCTGGTCGCAGACTGCCTGACCTTATGGCTGGGCAATCTTATGCTGCAGGGTCTGTCTGCTGAAAAAGTCAAGGCACGCTTCCAGGCTTTGGAGCAAGCCTTGGCAGGCAACCCGGGCCGGGTGATCCTGGTCGCCAATGAAGTGGGCTGCGGTATAGTGCCTCTGCAGGAACTCTCCAGACAGTTCAGGGACCAGGCCGGAGTGCTCAATCAGCGCATGGCTGCAGCTGCGCAGCAAGTTTACTGGATGGTAGCCGGCATCCCGGTCCGGATCAAGTAATAGAGCAGATGCAACCAAGTGAGTTCAGAGCAGATAAGGACCACTTGCTTGCAACTAAGCAGATTAATCCGGGAAATCAACCATGAAGCATTTCTGGGCTGCACTTGGTTTTTTGAGCATACTGCCCGCAGGGAAAAATACAGAGTTCAATGCCCCTGCTATGTTGGGTTTTTTCCCGATTGTGGGCCTGGTGCTGGGGGCTGTATTGGCCTTGGCAGACAGCTTATTCCAGTTAATCTGGCCCCTGTATATGGCCAGCATGCTGGATGTGCTGCTGCTCATTCTGCTCACCGGAGGTCTGCACCTGGACGGGCTAGGGGATTCGGCAGACGGCCTTTTCAGCCATCAGGACCGGGAGCGGTCCCTAACAATAATGAAGGACAGCAGAATCGGGGTCATGGCCCTGCTGGCCATTGTCTCGATTCTGGCCATCAAGGCTGGCGCCCTGGCCGGTCTGGAGGAAAAACGCTGGTTGGTGTTGTTGCTAGTCCCGGCTTATTCCAGGCTGGGGCTCTTGTTCGGAATACGCCTTCTGCCTTACGGCCGGCCAGAAGGGGGCACTGGTCAGCCCTTTTTTGACAGGCGGGTCAGCAATAAAACTTTTTGGTCTGCCGGGCCTATTGTAGCTGGTTCATTTTTACTGGGCTGGGCTGGTTTGGTACTGAATATTGCCTTTGTTCTGGTCTTGGCGGCTATTGTCTTCTTCTACAAAAAAAGGCTGGGTGGCATCACAGGAGACACACTAGGCGCCTTGAACGAGGTCCTGGAAGCAGGGCTCTTTTTGCTTTTGGCTGGGCTTTGCTCTTTATGGCTTTAAAGAGCCTCCAAGGCACAGGCCATGGACACCCCACCCCCTCCGCACAATGTGGCCAGACCCAATTCCAACCCTTTCTGGCGCAAGGCATAGATCAATGTAACCATAATACGTGCCCCTGTGGCTCCCACAGGATGCCCCAGGCCAATCCCGGAACCTTTGATGTTGGTCTTGTATCGATCCAGGCCCAACTCACGTTCGCAACCGATGTATTGCGCAGCAAAGGCCTCGTTGAGCTCTACCAGTTCAAAATCACTGATCTGCAAACCGCTTCTTTGCAGTAAATTATGCACCGCTGGAACCGGAGACAGGCCCATGATTGCTGGGTGACAGGCCCCTTTGCCCACTGCTTTAATCCTGGCCAAAGGGCTCAACCCCAATTCCCGGGCCTTGGACTCGGTCATGAGCAATAAAGCGGCTGAACCATCATTTATTCCGCTGGAATTGCCCGCTGTTACCCTGCCTGTCTTCGGTACAAAGGCTGGCGATAGTTTTTGCAATTGCTCCAAGGTCAGATCAGGCCGAAAATGTTCATCCTGGGCAAAGAGCAAAGGCTCTTGCCTGGGCCTGGGCACCTGTAACTGCACTATTTCCTGTTGAAATTCTCCCTGCTGGGTGGCTTTTTGGGCATTATTATGGCTGCGCAGGGCAACTTCGTCCATCTCCTCCCGGGTAATACCCAGCTTTTGGGCCACAAACTCTGCAGTGTGTCCCATGATATAAGGCCGGCCCAGGAATTGTTGGGCTGGCTCTTGCCCAATATCCAGGGGAGCATCCTTATCCAGGGGCAGCAGATGGGAGCCTGCATGCAAAGCATGCATCATAGCATCCACCAGGACACTGTCCTGCATCCTGCAGCCCCATCTGATCCCCGGCGCTGCATAGGGAGTCCCGGACATGTGCTCCACCCCCCCGGCCAGAATAACATCTGCCATGCCAGCCTGGATCATGGCCAGGCCGGAGATTGCGGCTTCCATCCCAGAGATGCAGGCCCGGTTCAGCGTAGCTGCGGGCACACTGTCAGGTATGCCAGCCAGAAGGGCGGCTACCCTGGCAACGTTCAAGGTGTCATGATGTTCCATGCAACAGCCATAGCGCACATCATCGATTATTCCCGGCTCAATACCCGCCCTCTGGATAGCCTCCTGCATAGTCGCCGCAGCCAGCTGGGCTCCGCTTAATTCTTTCAAACTCCCACCGAATGTCCCGATAGGGGTGCGGCAAGCGCTGACAATAACTACATCTGGCATGGGCCTTCTCCTTTTGCCTGGCAGGCTTCAAATTTTTCCAATTTCAATAAAAAGTAAAGCGCCTGCAGTCTACTGATTGCAGGCGCTTTAAAGGAACAGCTTTTAGATGAGTGGGGTATAAAAAGCACTTCTCATTATGCTGTAGCGCATCATGACATCACCTACTAAAACAAACAAAAGCCTTATAAAAATCAACCACCCGGCTATTTCACCCGCCCACATAATAGAGGTTATTAGCAATGGCACAACAATACCGATGGCAACGACATAAATATAAAACAGTTGAGAAAAGTGCCCTTTTAAAAGCTCTTTAATTGAAAAAGCAGCAGTTTCGGATTCATGAAAGGTACCCCAAAGGTAAAAAACCAAAAAACCGATGTAGACAAGCAGGAAGACCCTGGACCACATTTCTATAGAGACTAGACCATGGCCTCCCAGCACGAACATAAATTCCAAAAGCTGACTGCCCACCCAAATCCCGGATATAATGGATAAAGGCAGCATAATTGAAGAATTCCAAGAAGGAAGCGCCCTGACAACATTCATGGTGGCGAAGCCGTGCATGATGAGCAGGATGCAGATGATGCCCATGAATATGTTCAAGACAAGGCTTTCTCCAGACCAGGGCAGACCTGGAAACAGCATGGACAGGATCTGCAGAAATCCCAGCACAGCAAAAACCAGAATAACCCACATCCCACGGGACAATTCAGAATTCTTTGGTTTGAAAAATATCCTAAATGCCCTCTGCGGGTTGCCCAGGTAGCGCATATGGATCAGGCCCCCCAAAACCAGGGTCATGAGCCAGCCAACTATGAAACCTGGCAAATAATTGTAGAATAAGGACAAAAAGTAGATCCCTGCCCCAATTTCTGAAAAAAAGAATGCCAGCCACAAATAAATACCTTGACCAGATATCCAGTCCCTATGAGGAGTGGGCTTGACCATCCATTCATAGGCCTTTAATTCAGGCTCTTTTACAACTGTCTTCATTGGCTTTAATCCTCCTCAATTATATGTATGACTAGTGCTAATTGTAACTCAACCCTTGGGCAGCTTGGAAATAACCGCATAATCCATATTAAAAGGGTCATTATGGTAACCTAAAGTCAATCCTCAGCCTTATAGATCTTCACTGCCACAGAAGTTTCAATGTTTCCGGTTACAGGGTCATAATGCCTGAAATAAGAAGGCAAGATCTTGCAGAAATTACTTCCTTTGCCCTTGGCTATAGGCCTGCCCTTGGCCCACAGTCCGCCCTGCCCGGCAATGCCAACTACTTTGGGATGCTGGCCCTGCATAGTTTTGACCACCCCTTTTTCTTTGGCCCCGTATTTGTTTTCAATCCAAATTTTGTCTCCGTCTTGAAGAGCTTTTTCTTTAGCCAGATCAGTATTTACTGTAATTGTGAAGGTATAAGGACATCTTGCGCTTACTTCGTCCAGCAGGGGATTTTCAAAGGTAGTGTTGTTGGAGTGCAGCACATCCCTATAGGAGAAGGCCACCAAATCAAACTCATTATCCAGCTCATTTTGGGAAGTGGGAGCAAACCAGTCAGCCAGTGGTGTATACTGAGCTGTATCAAGCTCCAAATTGACATCGCTGCATATCTTTTCTACTGCTCTGCGGTCATGGATAAGAAACTCCATATATACCGGACATCTGGAGTCTAGATGCCAACGCCAGTAGACATCTTCAATTGGCTTATGCCATGTAGCATAGCCTTGCTGCTCAATTTTTTCTTTGTCCGGGCCATAGACCCATTCCAGTACACGTTCCCCAATCTGTTTCCAGTTCAGCTTTTCACCAGGTTTGAGCTTTAAGCGTTCGTCTTCAATACTGTAATATTTATTTAACAGCTCATAATAGTTATCCAAGACCCCCACCCGATCTGCTACATCCAGGTAAACGTCCATGAAAAATCTGCTCTCGCCGATGGGCTCGGCTACCGGTTTTTGCATATGCACATACCAATCCTCATAGGATGGGCTCCCGCTAAAGAAGAAGGCATCTATTTCACTGCTCCAACAGTCCTTTTCCAGGAAGCTGACATCGGGTAGGATAATATCTCCTACTGCTTCATCAGTTTCATTAACCCAAAGATCCATAAGCACTACAAAGCAGTCCTTGAACATGTCCATGGCTGCCTGCCAGTCAGCCTGGCTAATAATAAAATTGACCGCAATACCAAAAACCATTTCTGGCTTGGCTTTCATGCCCAATTTACGCCAGATCTCCTCCCTTTCTTTGACATAAGGAATATGTGAAAGCGTAGAATGGGTCCAAAAGTCTACACAGCCTACATTCTTGCAAGGAACGGATGGTTCTTTCGGAGGCCAGGGCATATGAGAATAAAATACTGAAGGGATAAGCACCCCGTCAGGGCCCACGGTTGGAAAACGCTCATAATGGCCTCCGGGATATTTTCTCCTGATAGCAGGCCAGCCCAGTGTTCCTCCAGGCACATCTTCTGCGCCCACCAATTCAGAAAGAAGATCAATGGCTGCCACCTGGTGAATACCGTTGGAATGTCCTTGGGCCCCACGAAAGGTGACTGCTGCAACTGGCCTGTAAGGAAATGTTTTGCCTTCTATGGTGATGGTGCTTCCGATTTGAGCGTTTTCCACCCATTCATTGGCGATACGTACAATCTTCTCAGCAGGAACAGTACTCACCTTGGACGCCCATTCAGGGCTGAATTGCTTGAGATGCTCTTTTAAAGCTTCGAATGCAGGCCTGCAGCTTTCCCCATTGGCTTCGTACGAACCTTCCAAGGCCAGGTTGTTGTAGTCCAGACCAGAGGAGTTGAAAGGCCTTACTTGATTGGACTGGAGATCATAGACCAAGGGATCTCCAGAATCTTTATCCCGAACATAAGTACCGTCAGATCTTATCAGATACGGGAAGTTGGTTTTGGCTTTTAAGTAGGGCTCATCATAAGTCTTCAGATTGTTTACTATATGGTTGCACATGGCCAGGGCCACAGCAGAATCTGTACCAGGCAGAATGGGAATCCACTCCACAGCCTTGCCGCCCGCAAAATTACACATGGGATCAAATACAATTTCGTGGGTGCCTCTACGAATAGCATCTGCTCTGAGTCTGGCATTGGTCATGGCTGAATGGCCTGAGCCAGTACCTTTGCTGGAACCCCATTTAATCACATACTTGGTATACCTCCAGTCCGGAGCAATGGACCAGGCGCCATGGATCAAACCCCCAAGCATATGGGCTGCGTTTCCACAGTGCAGACTGCCGCCGCCAATAATAAAGCAGCCATTGTCTTCAACCCCAAAGGCCTTGGCATAGAAATACAAATGGTTATGAGGACCATCACTGGCCCGCAATGTCTGATTGGTGAACAAAATCTTGTTTGGATCATCATCCATGATCTTCTTCATTTTTGAGGATATCTCTTCCAGCGCTTCCTCCCAAGAAATCTCCTTCCATTGAGGATCCACACCAATCCCTTTTTCAGGATTCGTCCTTTTCAGAGGTCTTTTGATCCGGTTTGGGTCATGATAGTACATAATGCCGGCAGCGCCCTTGCCGCACACTCCAGCCCCTGTTCCACCCATAGTGGTCTCAGGCAGGCCTTCTATCTTGACCGGAACCCCATTTATTCTGCGCACCCGTATTCCGCATCCGCAATAACAGGCGCCGCAGGTGGTGTTGACCCAGACATCTTCCCATATCTTTTCTCTTTTATAACCCATAATTCCTCCTTCAGGATAGCCAATTTTTAGTCGATATAGTATACCGCGGGCTCTGTGCCAAATTCCGGACGCAATGGTTTGCCTGTATGTGATTTTATGATATGAGAAATTTCGCTGTCAGGATCATCCAGGTCCCCGAAAACCCTTGCACCAACTGGACAGGCATTGACGCAAGCCGGAGTGGCCTCTAAATCTTTTCCTGGCTTGAGTCCTTTCTGCATCCCATCATCAATCCTTTCCACACAAAAGTTGCATTTGATTACAGTACCCTTTTGAAAAGGGTAGATTTCCTCTCCCAGCTTTTCAAAAGGGGTTTTGCCCTGCCCGGGGAAATATTCTTGATTTGCTATGGCCTGATCATAAAAAGTCCTTTGCTGGTAAGGACAACTGACAACACAGGCCCGGCATCCTACGCACTGGTCATAATCCACCAGCACAATGCCGTCTTCTCTTTTAAAGGTTGCTCCAGTGGGGCAGGCCTCAACACAATGCGCTTCAGAACAATGATTGCACAGCACAGGATAAATCAGTTTTCTGCTGGTGGGAAATTTGCCGTTTTCTCCAATGATCAACCTGTTCCAAAATACATTGGGCGGCAGGAAGTGTTCTTCTTTGCAGGAAATGGAACAAGACCAACAGGCAATGCATCTTTTTACATCAATAACCATTCCCCATCGTGGCATAATGTTACCCCTTTTTTGTTAAGAGTTGTCTAGACCAATTTTAATCTGAAAGCCGGGATTTATCATTTTCCGTACAGGGATTAGATCCTGATTTTTGATCAGTTTCAGCGGCTCAAGTCGAGCTGGCGATTAACAAATTTCTGGCTATCTGTTAGGAGGGTATTTCTTCAGCTTATTGCGCAACCAAAGGTTTAGCCTCTGTTCCTGACCCTGATCCTTGGGCTGATAAAACTTTCGATTTTGCAGCCTTTCAGGCAGGTACTCCTGCTCAATCCAGGCTCCGGGAAAGGTATGGGGATATTTGTAGCCCTGGCCGTAACCCCACTTTTTGTGCAGGGCAGTAGCAGCGTTACGCAAATGCAAAGGGACAGGCTGCAGGCCATTGGTGCGGACTTCCTTTTGCGCGGACAGATAACCGGCATAAGCTGAATTACTTTTAGGGGCCAGGGCCAGATAGGTCACTGTCTGGGCCAAGGGGATCAAACCTTCTGGCATGCCCACCATCTCCACTGCCTGGGCACAGGACACTGCAAGCTCCAAGGCCTGGGGCTCAGCCAGGCCTACATCCTCTGCCGCTGCCAGGATCAACCTGCGGCAGATGAATCTCGGATCTTGACCCCCTTCCAGCATACCTGCCAGGTAATACAGGGCCGCATCCGGATCGCTGCCCCGGATGGACTTGATCAGGGCCGAAGCCAGCTCATAATGGCTGTCCCCGTCGCGATCACTCTGCTGTACAATTTCAGGCAGAGCCTGGCTCAGCTCTTGGGCCTGCCGCTTTTCAACCGGCAGTCTATGCACATACTCCAGCAGGTTGAGCAGGACCCGGGCGTCGCCTCGGGCGGCAGCAATCAGGATATGTACGCTCTCCCGAGACAACTCCAGGCCCAGCTCTTTTAAACCCTTATCCGCAAGGGTTCCCAGCTCTGCAGTATTCAAAGCCCTGAGGCGCAAGACATATAACCTGGACAAGAGCTGGTTGGTTACATTGAATGCGGGATTCTCAGTAGTTGTGGCCAAAAGGGTCAGGGCACCGGTCTCCAGCAAAGGCAGGAAAAAATCCTGCTGGGCCTTGGAAAATCTGTGGATCTCGTCCAAAATCAAAACTCTGGTCTGGGTCAGTTCTCGGCGCAAGTCAGCAAGTCCTGTTTCAGGCGCGCTCAGATGCAGATACTCCAGGCCAAAGCTGCGGGCCATAATCAAAGCCAAGGTGGACTTGCCGCTGCCAGGCGGCCCAAAAAAAAGTACGCTACTGGGCCGCTTGGCTTGCATCAAAGCCTGCAGCCGCTGTTGAACTTGTTCCTGACCCACAAACTCCGATAACTCTTTGGGTCGGACCCTTTCTGCCAGGGGCTTTTGATCATTATTAACCAGAAACCTTCCTCTCTGTTTATTGCTTTTTGGGTCTGGCATCTAGATCTGACTCAATCTCGTCAAACAAGGCAGTAATATCCACCTCTTCTGCTTCCGGGTCCAGTTCCAGATCCCATTGTTCAGGCCCGGGCTGAGCCTGGTCTGAAATTCCTTGCTGATCTTTAAGTTCGAGCATTTCCCGCTCCAATTCAGGATAAGCAATCTCCTGATCTTCAGTCTGCTTTGCTGAAGCAAGCCAAGTCTCATCCTGCCCAGTCTGATTTAAGTCTGGTTTTTGTGCAGCATTGCTGGCTGTATTGACTTTCACTGTTTCTGGTTCGTGGTCCCAGGTAAACTCCAGGCCTGTATCCTGGGCTGTGTTCTCTATATTTTTTGCAGGAGGCGCCTGTTGACTTTGGCCTTCCTGCTGCTGCCATTCTTTATCCATTTTGGATTCAGCTTGATCCTGACTCTGGAAAAAGCTGAAACCCTGCGCAACATAATCATCTGGCTGCAGAGGATAATCGCCCTGCAACCAATCCAGATTCAATTTCTTTTTGATCTGTTCCCAGTTAGCTCCACACGCAGGACAACTCTCCAGCTGGTCAAAGCTGGTGTATTGGCAATTAGTACAAAACATAAAATATTGCACCTTGGATTAAATTTTTTTGTCCAACGCCCTGTTCATTGAAAATGGGCGTTTTTAACCCTTTTTACCCTGGTTTTTCTGATCGCTTGCAACTCATCCAGGAGCTTGACCAGCTGCCCGTAATACTTGCGTACCTCTAGACCGTATTGGGTCAGCTTGTCTGCAGGTCTATGAATGTATCTTTTGAGCAGATATTTATCATTCAAAATGCCTTCACAGATATATACCGCCTGGGATACCAAAGAATCAAAATACTTGACCAGTTCAAATTTTAGCTCCTTCATGATCCTGGTGCTATGCTCCAACATTTGCAAATAATTAATGTCCTTGCCCTTGAACTTTCTCAATCTGAGATCTTCCAATTGCTTGACCTTCCTGGCCTGCTGGATATAGCTGTACTGTTTCCAGACTTCCTGGTAAAGATCATGCAGGTCCTGAAATACATCCTGCAGGTCTGGATGGAGTAAATAATTATCCAAGACCTTAAGCACCCTGTCATAGAATTCGTCTGAATAGCCAATGATTCTGCGCTGATGTTTCCTAAGCCAGGCATACAGGAATTTGAGGCGCTTGGCATGGGTCTCTGTATTTTCCACGATCTCGTTTCGTTTAAACTTGATCCTGCCGTAGTACTCTCCCTTGACAATATCGTTTAAAATATAGGTCATCAAGGAGGTGTCCTTAATGATATTCACCGTGCTGCATATCTCTCCTGTCCAAGGATGTATAACCTCCTGCCTGTCCACGGATAGGGCCCTGTCAGTACGCACATTATTCGGATCATATTTGTGTTGTCTATAGACCACCCGCAAGATCACTGCCTGCTTCCCGTCCTGCAGTAAAAAGCCCCGTTTTTTTAAATAGCGCAGCTGTTCTTGCTGACTCTTATCCACAGAGACCAAGGCCAATTTTTCCAATTTGGGATATTTCCTGCTTTCAGCACTAGAATAAAAACTGGTGATGGTCCTATCTGACTGACCAAGTACGCGCACTATGAAATCTTCGCCGCTCTTGAACAGTCTCCTGGCGAAAAGTGCAGCTGAGGTTCTGCGTTCGGAAACTATAGGAAATCCATAAAGTTCCATCAAAAAGTGGTACACAAAATTTCTGTTCAGCTCATAGAGCACATTATCATCAGGTTTAAATTTGCCAATACTAAGGCCAAACCTTTTCAGTTCAGAATCCAAATCAGAAGGAAACGAAGCATAAATTCCGGCCAAATAATAATCCCCGGCGCTATTCTTGGCCAAGACATGTCCCCTGTCCATCTGCAGCAAAAACGGCAGTAATCTGGGATAGGCATGTAAATCAGTGATCCTGCTTTTTCCAATTTCACTGCGGAATTGGTCCTGGTAGACCTTGGGTAATCTGCTCAACACTACCTGCTCGTTTTGCTGCATGATGGCAGATCTCAAAGGACTGGCCGGCCCATTGGACCTGTTTACTGCATCCTCAATGCAATGCAGAATATCAAACTGGAAGATCTCCTGGAAATAATCCAAAGCTCTATCCAGGGCGATCATGCTGAAGCCTGGCAGATGCGTATACTCATAAAGATTGGCTTCAAAGGAAGGCAAAAGCTCCTGGGGAGAGACCAGGGGATAGTTTTGGTCTTCAAAAAAAGGACGCAGCAGGCAAAATTTGACCTGCACAAAATCAAGGAAGCGCTTTAAGTTCTCCAAAGTACTGATGGAAAGCGGCCTGGACAAGGACAATCCATCCTTCCAGGCTAATTCCGGCACTTTAGTAAAAGCTTGCTTCCACCTGGATATCATCTAGCATTCCACAACTTCATTCTGAGACAAGCCTGTTATGATGCGCCTGCAAAAGATCAGAATTGCAGGCGCAGAGGACAGATGACAGAAAACAGAGGACCCGGCACTCAGCATCTCTGTGTGCCCGGCAGGCAGAAAAATCAGAAGGTTATACACCCAATCTTTTCTTCATCTGAACGCAAAGATATTTTTTGCAGTTTCGTCTGTTATATTCTGACTTTAAGAATATTGAAAACAAGAATGTAAAACTACCAGTCCCAGGCTCTTAATTAACCTGATTTTTTATAAAAATCAAGACCAGGGAGCGCTGAAAAGAGCCCTGCCTCCATCCAAGGCTTCATTCCTGACATGGTTTGAATCTGTCCTTGCAGAAAGTTGCAGGCCCAGGAAAGACATTCAAGGATTCCAGGCTTGAACTGCCCAACATCCTGACTGTCCTTAGTTTTCCCCCGGCTCAGGCTTCCTGCATGCGCTGCACCAGTTTAGGTACCATGGCCTGCATCAGCTGATGCATCAACTCCTGCAGCAGGTCCTCCACTCTTGTAGTACCTGGTAAAATATGCTTGCTGATCTTGACCCCGAAAGTTTCCTGGTACAAAGCCTGGTTCTGGAGCTCAACATTGCGCAACAAGACCTTTACCCTGAGGGAAGCTTGAAATTCAGAGCTGGACACTTCCTGCAGATCCACATCCAGGACCTGACCTGTCACAATAAGTCCCTTGGATGCCGAATCCAGGAACCTGACCAGACAGCCTTGGGATTCCAACTGCCTGGTCAGTGCCAGGCTCACCCATTTCTCTACAGCTGTATCCGAAAAGATTTGCTCTCCTTTGCGGTTGAGCCCTATGCTGCGCTTGCCAGTAGCATCCTCAAAAGGCAGCACTGTAACTGACTGGGAGCATTTTGGGCCCAACTCAGGGCTGGGCTCGTAATACAAGGCCACAACGTTCGGACTGCAGGCGGACAAGGCAAAAAGAACCATTACAAATAAAACTGCTGGCCACGGTTTGTTGCGCATGACAAATACTCCTGATTGCACTTTTGAATTGAATAAATAGACCATGGGCCTGCCCTTAGTCAGGACAGAAAGTTAAAAACACCTGCCTGAATTTTGGCAGCCAGGCCTCAAGTCTTGGCAGCATGGACCATGGTTGCCAAACTGTCCATGTCCAGCAACCTGATCCTGCTGTCTCGGGCTAATTCGGCTGCCTGATCACTAAATCCTCTGCTGGAAATGATATGGGCCTTTTGGGCGTCCTCTTTCTCAAGACGCTCCAGTATAGCCTGTACGGTCTGCTCTTCTATGCTTCCGGATTTGTAGTGCCTGTACTGCACAAGTACAGGCACTCCGGCCTTCTCCACAATCAGGTCCACTGCAGCCTTATCTCCTGGTTCAGCATACTGTTTGATCTGGTAGCCATTTCTGACATAGACCTCCTGTACCAGTTGCGCAAAAGCCCGGCGAGAAAGTTTGGTCAAGGCTGATATGTCTTCTGTGCCGCTTAATAGGCGCTTTTTTTTCCAAGTATTGTAGGCTGAAACAGGGGCTGGGACTAGCACAATAAGGGCGATCAACCAGGCTGCGCTGGACAGGGCCCCGGCCAGTACTCCGGGCAGGGTACCCTCTGCAGCAAATGCAGGCAATATAAACCTGAACAGCAAAAAAACCAGGACTGCTATCAGGACGCTGACCCACCACGGGGCATCCACCAGCAATTCCAAAAGGTTTTCTTTACGTTCAGCCATGCCTTATGCCTTGCTCCTGCATTTGTCTTATCGTTCTGAATCCATTGCCTTAAACTTGAATTATGACTTTCAAGATAGCTGTTCCATCTTGCGATGTCTACTCAATTTTCCTGGACAACCACTTGATCTGCTTTTGTAAATCCATTACCTCTTTATTATTGATGCAATAATAATGCTCAATTAATATCAAGCCTAACTTATTGAAAATATGGGCCTGAGGATCATCAAAAACCTTTAAATCTAACGTAATTAGACACAGATTTTCTCCAGATCAGGCTTTCGCCGGGCCAGATCCCTTCGACTTGCAAAGCAGGCTTATTTATGTTTAGTACACATGACTTACTTTTAATGAATATAAAGTAAATGGAGATGCAGTATGCGACTAGCTGATAGAATCAAGTATCTAGGCACTGAGACAGCATTTGAAGTATCCTCTGAGGCTTCGACCTATGCCGCCCAGGGCTGTAAGGTCTATCCTTTCCATCTGGGAGACATGAATCTGCCTACGCCCCAGTGTGTTGTACAGGGAGCCATCCAGGCTATACACAAGAACAAGACTGGCTACTGCCCCAACGGCGGAATTCCAGAGTTACGTCAAGCCTTGGCTGAGGATGTTAATTCCAGCCGCGGCACTAACTATACCATGGAAAATGTTGCTGTGCAGCCCGGAGGCAAGCCGGTTATCCCTAAATTCATTCTGAGCCTAATGGATCCTGGAGATGAGGTCCTGTATCCCAATCCAGGCTTTCCGATTTACGAATCCCAGATCGAGTTCAACAAGGGCAGGGCCGTACCCTATTCATATATTGAGCAGCAGGACGGGT
>CAZLUR010000036.1:0-20674 GCA_964562725.1 uncultured Desulfohalobiaceae bacterium
CGCTACCATAAGATTATTATCATGACTGATGCTGATGTGGACGGCGCCCATATCCGGACCCTGCTGCTGACATTTTTTTATAGGCAATACTTGCAGCTGATTCAGGATGGTTATCTTTATATTGCCCAGCCGCCGTTATACAGGGTGCATAAATCAAAGTTCGAAAAGTTCATCGCTGATGAACAGGAACTAAAGCAGTTTCTGCTGCAGAGAATAAGCCAGGAAATGAGTGTCAGAACCCCGAATGGCAATGTTTATGCTGGTCAGGAACTGATCGACCTTTTGCAGAAAATAAGCCTATTGCAGGACAAACTCAAAGAGGCAGTAAACATCGGGGTACAGGAGGAGTTATTCCTGGCCATTGTCCATTTCCCAGACCAGTTAAGCCCTGCCTTGTTCAGCAGTACTGATCCGGATCAAGATCAAGAGCACCAAACAATGGAGCACTCCAGCCTGTTGCAGGACTTTGAGACCTACATATATAACCAGGGTTTTGAGCTACGTATTACTAAGGCTGAGATGGAGGATGTGCTTAGGCATTTTGTGCATTTTGTGGACAGGAATAACCGTCAGGTTAGGCTGGGGGTGGAATTTTTTAATTCCAAGCTCTACAAGCAAGCCAGACAGACTGTCCAGGAATTACTGGAGATCAGCAGGGACTTACAGTTTAGCGTTGTTTTGAAGAATGGCCAGGAAAAAGAGGTCTTTTCTGTATTTGAGCTGTTGTCCTTTGTCCTGGCTGAGGCGGATAAGGGCATCAGCATCCAGCGCTACAAGGGCCTGGGGGAGATGAATCCTGAACAGCTTTGGTCCACCACCATGAATGAGGAAAACAGGAATCTGCTGCAAGTCAGGATAGAGGAGGCTGAAGAAGCTGATGCCTTGTTCAGCAAATTGATGGGCGAAAATGTGGAGCCCAGAAGGGAATTTATAGAAAGAAACGCCCTGGCAGTAGAAGAATTGGATATATAACACAGGCTACTAAAAGGAAGATTGGCAGTGCTCAAGACAGTAAACATAGAAGACGAGATCAAAAAGTCATATCTTGAATATTCCTTAAGCGTGATTATCGGGCGGGCTATCCCTGATGTCAGGGACGGTTTAAAACCCGTGCACAGGAGAATCTTGTATGCCATGCACGATCTGGGCAATTATTACAACCGGGCCTATAAAAAATCTGCGCGCATTGTGGGCGATGTCATAGGTAAATACCATCCCCACGGGGATGCAGCAGTCTATGACGCCCTGGTGCGCATGGCCCAGGATTTTAATATGCGGGAACCCCTGGTGGACGGACAGGGCAATTTTGGTTCTATAGACGGGGATGCCCCTGCTGCCATGCGGTATACTGAAAGCCGCATGTCCCGTTTAGCAGGCGAGTTTTTGGCAGATATTGAAAAGGAGACTGTCAATTTCCGCATCAATTATGACAATACCCTGTATGAACCCGAGGTCCTGCCCACTAAGGTTCCCAATCTGCTGGTCAATGGAGCATCAGGTATTGCTGTGGGCATGGCCACTAATATTCCTCCGCATAACCTGGGAGAAGTGGTGGATGCCCTTTTGCTGCTCCTGCATAATCAACAGGCCAGCATTCAAGAACTCATGCTGCATATCCAAGGCCCGGATTTTCCTACTAAGGCCTATATGTACGGGTTAAGGGGCCTGCGGGAGGCCTATGAGACCGGCCGGGGCAGCATAAAAATCCGGGCCAAAATCCAGGTGGAGCAAAAAACCAAGAATCAAGAATCCCTGGTAATCAAAGAAATTCCTTATGCCCTGAACAAGGCCAATCTGCTGCAAAAGATCGCCAATCTGATCAATGAGCGCAAGATAGAAAACATCAGCGACCTGCGCGATGAATCAGATCGAAACGGGATCAGGATAGTCATCGATCTGAAAAAGGGCGCCCTGTCAGATATCGTGATCAACAAACTCTACAAGTATACCGCGTTAGAGTGTTCTTTTGGCATCAATATGTTGGCTGTGGTGCATAATAGGCCAAAATTGCTAAATTTAAAGGAATACCTGGAACTATTTATCGAGCATAGAAAAGAGGTGGTGCTCAGGAGATCCAGACATGATTTGCGGAAAGCGGAACAGCGGGCGCATATACTGGAAGGGCTGCGCATAGCCCTGGATAACATTGACGAAGTGGTGCGCCTGATCAGAAACTCCAGTACTCCGGATCAGGCCAAGCAGGGATTGATAGCAAGATTCGAACTTACAGCAGAGCAGAGTCAGGCCATATTGGATATGCGCCTGCAACGTTTGACCAATTTGGAGAGATCCAAGATCCTGCAGGAATATCAGGAAATATTAAAGAAAATAGAATACTTGAAAAGCATAATTCAGAGCTCTGAAGTCTTAACACAGGTCATTCAAACCGAACTGGAGGAATTGAAAACCAAGTACGCCAGCCCTAGGATGACCCAGATTTTGGCCCAGGATCCTGATCAGATAGACATCCAGGACCTGATCCCGGATGAGGAAGTGGTGATCACCCTGTCCAGGAAAGGCTATATCAAAAGAACAACCTTATCCAGTTATCAGCAGCAAAAAAGAGGGGGCAAGGGCCTGTCCGGGGCAAACCTGACCAATTCCGATCTGGTGCAGGCCCTGCTCACAGCCAGCAACCACCAGGTACTTTTTTTATTTACCAATCTTGGCCGGATGCTTCATTTGAAGGTTTACCAGATCCCTGAATGCAGCAGAAAGGCCAAAGGTACGCACATCTCCAATCTTCTGGAATTACAAAAGGGAGAATCTGTGGCCACTGCCCTTGGACAGAAGAATATAGCCTGGAATAATTACTATTTATTCATGACCAAAAAGGGCATGGTCAAAAAATCTGAGGTGGCTTTGTACAAGAACCTGCGTTCTACAGGCCTGAATGCGGTCAGCCTGAATCAGGGTGACGAGCTGATCGCGGTCCGGGAGGTGGCTGACAATTGCCAGATTATTTTAAGCACTAAACAAGGCTTTGCCATCCGCTTTTCTTGTCATAATGTCAGGGCCATGGGCAGGGGGGCTGCCGGGGTCAAGGGCATTGCCCTGCGCACTGGGGATGAAGTCACTTCCGGGGTCATAGTGCCCCAGGAACACGAACAGGAGCAGGGGCATCTGCTCACAGTGACCCAGCTGGGATTCGGCAAGCGGACTCCGCTGGAACATTACAGGCTGCAAACCAGGGGCGGCAAAGGCATTATCAACATGAAGCCCAGCGCCAAAGCTGGCCCTGTTCTGGGCTCAATGCTGGTCCATGATCAGGATGAGCTTATTATCCTCACCTCTGAGAATAAAATGATCCGTTTCAGGGTCAGTGATGTGCGCATCTGCAGCAGGTCAGCACAAGGTGTGAAGCTGGTCAATATGCATGACGGGAAAGAGGTAGTCTGTTTTGACCGGATTTTGCCTGAGAGTTCCATAGAGCATTAGTGCTTGCAGCAGAGGGCTCTTGATTGGAGTGCAATGACAGCTCATGCCTGTCACGTGCCTGGACTACAGCTAACACCAGCTTGCAATTTGATTTAGAACAAAAACTGTACCTGCTCCTCCCCGGACTTGAGCTGCTGTATTTCTCCGATGACCCAGGCCTTTTCCTTCAAGCCTTGCAGGCGGAGCAAGACATCTTCATATTCCTTTTGACCGACAATGAGCACCAGGCCCAGACCGCAGTTAAAGATCTGCAGCATCTCTTCCCAGCTCAAGTCCCCGGTCTGTTTAAGCCATTGCAGCAATGGGGTCTTAGGCCAGGTATTAAATTCCAGCCGGGCCTTGACCCCTCTGGGTAGAACCCGGGGCAAATTGTCATAGAACCCTCCTCCTGTGATGTGCACCATGGCCTTGATTTCAAAATCCCTGAGCAGATTGAGCACAGTGCGCACATATATCCTGGTAGGTTCCAGTAATAGTTGCCCCAGGTCCTGCTGGGTCCCGGGCAGAACATGGTCCAGACCCAGGCCGCTTTGATCCAGCAGCTTATGCACCAGGGAATAGCCATTGGAATGTAGCCCTGAGGAGGCCAGGCCTATAAGTTTATTGCCCACTCCAATACTGGAGCCGTCCACAATCTTGGAGTCATCCACCAGGCCCACGCAGAACCCGGACAGGTCGTATTTCCCAGGCGCATAAAATCCTGGCAGTTCAGCAGTCTCGCCGCCCAAAAGGGCGCACTTGGCCTCTTGGCAACCCTGGACAATGCCTTTAATGACCTGCTCTGCCTGCTCGATGTCCAGCTGGTTGCAGGCAAAGTAATCCAGAAAGAATAAAGGCTGTGCCCCGTGCACCACTATATCGTTTACATTCATGGCCACCAAATCTATGCCTATGGTCTCATGCCTATCCAGGGCAAAGGCCAACCTGAGTTTGGTGCCCACCCCATCTGCAGAGGAAACCAGGACCGGATCCTTGATGTCCTTTACATCGAGCTTGAACATTCCAGCGAACAGACCGATATCAGTCACCACACCTTTATTGTAGGTGTTGGAGGCCATGGACTTAATGCTTTGTACCAAACTATTGGCAGCCTGGAGATTGACGCCGGCGTCTTTGTACGCTGAACTGCGCTCCTGCATTTCCTGCTCCTTGACTTGGTTTGCCGGTCCAGGCCCTGGATAGTTATGACTTGGGCCGGACACTGGTATTATAATAATGTAGCAGTCTCTTGAGATACTTTTAAGACCAGTTTAATTTTTTGAACCACAAATATCAAGAAAAAATATCAAACTCGGATTTTAGATAACTTACCGCTATCCATTAAAGAGCAGGCTATATAGGCATTATTTTCTATAGCCTTAGAAATATAAACACTGGCTTGCACGGCCTGGCAAAATGATGCGCTCTAGGATTTGCAGTTGACTGGATGGGGGCTAGAAATTAATAATATTTATAACAAAAGAGCAGGCCAGAAGATAACTATGTGCGAAACACTGCAAGCCTTGCAAGGAAGATGATTATGATTGAAGCCAGGTTATGGCAGGAATTAAACGAGCAGCAGGTACAGTGTAGATTATGTAGCCATTATTGCCTGCTAAAATCCGATGAATATGGAAAATGCGGGGTCCGTCTGAACCAGCAAGGCAGGCTGAAGACCTTGGTCTATGAGCAGGTAGCAGCCATGAATATGGATCCTGTGGAAAAAAAGCCGCTTTTTCATTTCTATCCTGGCAGCAAATCATTCTCTATAGGCACCATGGGCTGCAACCTGGCCTGTGATTTCTGTCAGAACAGCAGTCTATCCCAGGGCCCAAAGCAAACAGGCCAGGTCTACGGCCAGCAGGCAGGGCCTGAAGAACTGGTGCGTGCTGCCAGGCACTACCAGGCTGCAAGTATTTCCTACACCTATTCCGAACCTACAATCTTTTTCGAATTGGTACAGGACACGGCGCGTCTGGCTAAAGAGCAAAGCCTGCAGAACATTCTGGTCAGCAATGGATTCATGAGCAGGCAGTGCTTGCAGGAGCTGGAGCCTTTGGTGGATGCCATCAATGTTGACCTCAAGGCCTTTCGTGATGAATTTTATACCCAGTACTGTTCAGCCAGGCTAAAACCAGTGCTGCAGAACCTGAAGACTATCAATGAGATGCCCTGGTGGCTGGAAGTGACCACCTTGATCATCCCGGGCCTGAATGATTCCCAGCAGGAATTGCAGGAACTAAGCAGATTTATAGCCCAAGAACTAGGCCCTGAGGTGCCTTGGCACATCTCTCGCTTTCATCCGGCGCACAAGATGCAGGATAAGAGCAGTACTCCATTGCAGACCCTGGAGAAGGCTTATGAACTGGGTAAACAAAGCGGGTTGCATTACATCTACCTGGGCAATGTATTTTTGCATAACTCAGAGAGCACCTATTGCCCTAATTGCGGTAAAGTAGTCATAGAGCGCAGCGGGTTTAGCCTGCGCAGCAAAAATTTGCTGCAAGGCAGATGTGCCGGTTGTCAGAACAAGATTGCAGGGCGGGGCCTGGATTGAGCTTTGGTTTTCTAAATGCTTGTCAAAAACCAAAAATTGCAATATAATATTTTTTTATTTCGGGAAGTGGCGCAGCCTGGTAGCGCACCTGCCTTGGGAGCAGGGGGCCGCTGGTTCAAATCCAGTCTTCCCGACCATAGATTTGACGGGGCTTTATGTGGAGCGTGAAGCCCCTTTTGTTTACTCTATTACATGCTCCAAGGACAGGGCTCCTGGGCCAAACTTATGGCCTGGTAGGACAACGAATAGGGCTAGGCCTGCAGGCTGGCTGACCTGTCCCAGCTTTTGACAGCCAAGATGTTTCTGGTGCCCAGGGCTGAGTAAAACAAAGAGCCTGTTATAACATAGCAGTATCTATGCAGATCACCCAAACCAATCCTTCCTGAGACAAGCAATAATAATCCCTGTTTGATCCCTGATCAGAGCTGAATAACTCCATAGGAACTTGGTGCATGTTAAGGATATTGAGGGTGCATGTTGCTTTTTAGCAGCAATAGAGTCAGAATCAAGGCCTATGAATTATCAAAACACCTATACTGAACTCAATGCCTTGTACAAAATTGCCAGAGCCCTGGCAGGCACAGCAGAGCTAAAGGACCAGCTGCACAGCGTCCTGGATGTGCTCAGCACCAACCTGGGCATGGAGCGGGGTATGATCTCCATCCTGGACTTGCAATCAGGAGAGGCCTGGCTGGATGTGGCCCGGGGAGTAGAACTAAAAGAAGGCAGGGTCAGCTATCAACCAGGAGAGGGGATTACTGGCCAGGTGGCCCAGACTGGTCGGCCTATGGCGGTTAGGGATTTGCATCAGGAAGCACTTTTTTTGGACCGGACGGGGGCGCGCAAAAAATTGAATCGCCAGGAATTGACTTTCTTATGTGTGCCTATTTTCTATCAGAGCAGGGTGGTGGGGGTGTTATCTGCAGACAAAATGAGCCGGGAGGTCCAGGACCTGGACAAGGAAGTTGAGCTTCTAGGGGCTGTTGCTGAGTTGATGGGCAAGGTGGTGCACTTCCGGGCTGTAGAGGAGGAGAATAAAAGGCTGCGTAAAATCCTGGCCCAGCCCAGAAGGCCTAAAACAAACATTATCGGCCGCTCCAAGGGCATCCAGGAAGTACTGGGTATGGTGGATCAGGTGGCAGAGACCAATTCTACGGTATTGATCTACGGGGAGACTGGAACTGGCAAAGAACTGGTAGCCAAGGCCCTGCATGAAAATAGCAAGAGAAGCAAAGGACCCTTGGTGCGCATCAACTGTGCAGCCATGCCTGACACTCTCCTGGAAAGCGAGCTGTTTGGCCATGAAAAAGGGGCCTTTACCGGGGCCGTGACCAGGCGCAGGGGCTGCTTTGAAGAGGCCCGGGGCGGTACTATTTTTTTAGACGAGATTGGAGAGCTCTCAGCTGTGGCCCAGGCCAAGCTGCTGAGAGTCTTGCAGGAAAAGGAGTTTCAACCCCTGGGCTCATCTAAGACAGTCCAGGTGGATGTGCGGGTGGTGGCTGCCACCAACAAGGATCTGGAACAGGAAGTGACCAAAGGCAATTTTCGTTCCGACCTTTATTATCGGCTCAATGTCTTCCCTATTTTCCTGCCTGCGCTTAAGGACAGGGGCCCGGACATCCTTTTATTGGCGGATTTTTTTATCGTCAAATACGCCCGAGAATTCTCCAAACAGGTCAAGCGCATCTCCACTGCTGCTATTGACCTGCTTCTGGCCTACCATTGGCCGGGCAATGTACGGGAACTGGAAAATTGTATTGAAAGGGCTGTGCTCTTGACTGACAAAGAAAGCATTGAATCCAGACACCTGCCCCCTTCCTTGCAAATGAAGTCCAGGAGCATGCAGCAATCAGGCAAAGGTAAAATGGAAATGCTGGTGGCCACTTTTGAGAGGGACTTGATCACTGAGGCCTTGAAGGACACCCAAGGCAATCAGGCTGAAGCTGCCAGGCTGCTCGGCACCACCAAGAGGATCATGCAGTACAAAGTGCAGAAATACAATTTAGATCCCAAGAGATTCCGGATTACCAACCAAGAATAATCCAAAAATAAAGAACCTTTAACCTTCAAGATCAGGATCATAGGCCATGAAAATAGCTCTGGGGCAAATTAACCCTGTTGTTGGAGACTTTGCTGGCAATTGCAAAAAAATTTGTCAATATACGCACAAAGCGAACAATCTGGGCTGCGACCTGGTAGTGTTCCCGGAAATGGCTCTTTTGGGCTATCCACCTTTAGATTTTTTGGATCGTAACGATTTTGTACTAGAAAGTTTAGGATTTTGGGAACAAATAATTGCTGCCAGCAGAGATATTGCAATAATCTGTGGAGTGGTGGCCCTTAATGAGTCAGCAACAGGCAAACCTTTTTTTAACACTGCGATTTTCTGTACCCAAGGACGCTTAGTGGCCCAGTGTTATAAGATATTATTGCCCAGCTATGACGTGTTTGACGAAACCAGATATTTTGAACCTGGATACCAGCCACAACTAGTTGAATTAAAGGGTAAAAGCTTGGGAATTACCATATGCGAGGATATCTGGGCCAGGGCTGGCTATCTGCCCAGGACCCTGTACAACCAGGATCCTGTACGGGATTTGGCTGCCAGGCAAGCTGATATTCTGATCAATATCGCTGCCTCGCCCTTTTATATGGGCAAAAGTCAGCAGGTAGAGAACCTGTTGCGGGGTCAGGCCTCCCAGACCAGACTGCCCTTGATCTATGTAAATCAGGTCGGAGGCAACGACCAGCTGATTTTTCAGGGCCACAGCATGGTCTGTGGCCCCAATGGATACTTGTTGGCCCGGGCCCGGGATTTTACAGAAGATCTCCTGGTCTGGGACAGCCTAGATAAAGGCCGGGACACAGACCAATCCGGACCAAGCCTGGAACAAGAGGTCCTGCAGGCCTTGATTTTGGGCCTGCAGGATTATATGGCCAAGTGCGGCTTTAAAAAGGTGGTCCTGGGGCTCAGTGGAGGTATTGATTCTGCTTTGGCCGCCTGTATAGCCTGCCTGGCCCTGGGTGTTGAAAATGTTCAGGCCCTGGCCATGCCAGGGCCCTATAATGCGCCCTACAGCCTGCAGGATGCCCAGGAACTGGCAGAAAATCTGGGTATTAATCTGGAAACTATTGCCATAGACAGGCTTTTTGCCCAGAGCAAACAGGAACTGCAGGCTTTATTCCAGCACTACCCTCAAGATGTCACAGAGGAGAATATCCAGTCCAGACTGCGGGGCATGCTGCTTATGGCAGTCAGCAACAAATTCAAGGCCTTGGTTTTGAATACAGGCAATAAATCTGAGTTGGCAGTAGGCTACTGCACCCTTTACGGGGATATGAACGGCGGCCTTTCTGTACTGGGGGATGTGCCCAAGACCATGGTTTACAGATTGAGCAGGTTCATAAATGAAAGCAAAGGCTGGATTCCGGAACGGATTATCAATCGCCCGCCTTCAGCTGAACTCAGCCCCGATCAAAAAGATGAGGACAGTTTGCCTGCCTACGAAGTTCTGGATAAAATTTTGCATGCCTATATTGAGGAACAACAAAGCCTTTCCCAGATGGTGGAGCAGGGCTGGGATAAGGAATTGGTGCAGGGGGTGATGAAGCTGGTGCTGGGCAGTGAATATAAACGCAGGCAGGCTCCGCCCGTACTGAAGGTGACCAGCAAGGCCTTTGGTTTGGGCCGCAGGCTGCCCATTGCCCATGGTTTTCGCAGTTAAAGAAAATAAATTCAGACAAAAATTAAAAAGGAGGCAGCAAGGGGAGCT
Organism: uncultured Desulfohalobiaceae bacterium; assembly: GCA_964562725.1. Lineage (GTDB taxonomy): Bacteria > Desulfobacterota > Desulfovibrionia > Desulfovibrionales > Desulfothermaceae > CAZBUB01. The sequence continues at coordinate 9,748 of CAZLUR010000036.1, forward strand.
ATGAAAAAGATAGAGGCCATTATTAAACCCTTTAAATTGGATGATGTCAAAGACGGGCTGACTGATCTGGGCATTAAGGGCATGAGCGTGACCGAGGTCCGAGGCTTTGGCAGACAGAAAGGTCATACTGAGATATATAGGGGGGCTGAATATGTGGTGGATTTTCTGCCCAAACTCAAGCTGGAACTGGTGGTCAACGATGACCAGGTGGATGATGTCTTGGAGGCTATATGCCAGGGAGCCCAAACAGGTAAAATTGGTGACGGCAAGATTTTTGTGCTGCCTGTAGAGGAGATAGTGCGCATTAGAACTGGTGAGAGGGGTCACCAAGCTGTATAGGATATTTACTGCTAACCAGGCCAGGCATATGCGATTTGCAGACTTTGTGCAGGAGCTAAAACATGCCCGCAGCAGCTTTCAAGAGCAATGTGCAGCTGATGTGCCGGGTGTCTTGACTGCCAGAAGTTATGCCCAAGATATTGCTTCCTGTTTTGGGCTGCTGAAGACCAAGGCTATAAAGAATCAAGACTGGGCCTTGATTGCAGTGGGCGGTTTCGGCCGGGGAGAACTCAGTTTTTGTTCTGACTTGGATCTACTGCTCTTATATCGCAGAAAGCTTGGTCCAGAACTGCAGAGCTTTGTGCAGGACCTGATCCGTGATCTCTGGGATGCAGGATTCGAGGTTGGGCACGCTGTGCTTTCGCCTTCAGCACTGAATAAATTGCGCAGCAAAGAATTCAGCGCTAAAACAGCCTACCTGGAAACCATTATTTTATCTGGTGATGCAGATTTTTATTCAGCTTGGTGCAAGCAGGATCAATATCCAAGCGGCCCCAGACAAAGCAAGAAGTTTTTGCAGCAAGTAAAGGCAAGCAGAGACTACCGCAGCAAGCAGTACTCAGAGAGTATCTATTTGCTGGAGCCCCATCTGAAAGAAGGCCTGGGCGGACTCAGGGATCTACACAACCTGCGCTGGCTGGGGCGTGTATTTTTAGGCAGCCCCCAGTTTGAGCATATGTGCAGCAAGGGCTGGATTACCTCCAGGGAAAAGGACTGGTTGGAACAGGCCCAGGATTTTTTGTGGCGGGTCAGGCTGCAATTGCACTTTATCGGCAATCGCAAGCAAGACCAGCTTCTGCTGCAGGAGCAGGAGGGGTTGGCTGTCAGCTTGGGCTTTGAACAGGGTATACAAGGGGGGCAGGCTGTAGAGGCCTTTATGCGCCATTATTATTGGCATACCGCCAGGGTACGCAGGGTGACCACTTTTTTGCTGGAGCGTCTGGATTATGATCAGCAGCCCTGGCACAGGAAAAAACAAAAACCCAAGATCATTCCAGGTCCCTTTATCCAGCAAGGTAAATTGATCTGGTTTCACGAACCTGAACTGCTCTGTTCCAACCCCGGCCTATTGATGCAATTTTTTGCAGCAGCCGCCAGGCACAAAGCCCACATTCGGCACGAAACAGGACAAGTCATTCGGGAGAGCCTAAGTGGGTTGGGCCAAGGCTGGCAAAGCTCTCCAGATGTGGTCCAAGATTTTTTTCAGATCCTGCAGGGGGCGCCTGCTGCCTTTGCTGTGCTGAAAATTATGCTGGAAACCGGGTTTTTAGAGTGTTTTCTGCCTGAGTTCCAGCAGGTGCGCTATAGAGTACAGCATGATGCATACCATACCTATACTGTGGATGAACATTTGCTGCGCACAGTCAAGGAATTGCACAGCCTGAAGCATATCTGGGAGGAAATTAATCAGCAGGGCCCGGACCTGTCTGGTATTTTCAACAAGCTGGAAAACAAAAGGGTGCTCTTGCTCGGGGGGTTGATCCATGATCTGGGCAAAGGCCAAGGTGTGAATCATGCCAGGCGCGGGGCTGAGCTGGCCAGGGGCATAGGCCAAAGGCTTGGCCTGAATGATCAGGAACAGGATCTCCTGTGCAGTCTGGTCCAAAATCATCTTCTTTTGGCTGAAACTGCTTTGAAAAGAGACCTTGCAGACGAAAAACCCATTGAAAGGTGCGCTGTCCAGTTGGGCACCAGACAGGTGCTGGATATGGTCTACCTGCTTACTATAGCTGATTCCAGGGCCACTGGCCCCCAAGCCTGGAATTCCTGGCGTATATCTCTGCTTAGTGAACTTTATTTCAAGTTACAAAAGATGCTGGAACAGGAGGAATGGCAGAACATAGATCTGCAAAGCAGGGCTGAGCAGGCCCAAGAGAGGGTTCTGGCCAGGCTGGGTCCAGGTGAGGAAAGCGCCAAGGTATTGGACTGGCTGGAAGGTCTCTCCTTACGCTATCTGCTAAATCAAGTACCTGAGGCCGTATACAGGCACTACAAAATGGAAGAAGGTCTGCAAGGCTCGGTGCTGAAATTGGATACCAGAAAACAAAATGCAGGCCTCTGGGAGGTGAGCCTGGTCTGCCAGGACCAGCCCGGACTTTTTACTCTGATTACAGGGGCGCTTTGGGCCAACAATCTGAATGTGCTCACTGCGGATATCTATACCAGGGTCCAGAAAACAGCCATTGATGTGCTGCTTGTGGATGGCCTGCCTGATCCCTTGCATCCAGAACAGGTCTGGAGCAAGCTTAAACATGACTTGCAAGCTTTGCTGTCCGGGCAAATCAGTCTGGAAAATTATCTGCAAAACAAAAGACCCAGGGCCATGCTGGGCAAAAGGCAGCTGGTCCGCAAACAGGATCGGGTCTATATTGATGAGCAGGCCTCTGATTTCTATACCGTGATCGAGGTCTATACTTGGGAAAGGCCGGGAGTGCTGCATACTATCTCCAAGATCCTGCACAGCTTTCAGCTCAATATCCAGCTGGCCAAGATCTCCACCCCCGGGGCTCAGGTCCTGGACGTATTTTATGTCACCGACCAGGAAGGCAATAAGCTCCTGGACTCGGAACTGCAACAGAGTTTAACCCAGACCCTGCTCCAGGAGCTGCAGAGCAGCTAGCCAGCGCTTTCTGTCCAGAATTGCCCATATTTTAAAAACCCACCTGCTGTGCCCAAATATATTAAGTTCCATCCGGGCTGAGCCGAGGGACAAAATTGTACCTGTCTTGTTGCTCAGCACTATTTATTTATCCATTTGCAATAATTGTAAAATTTAAATTCAATCTCTAATAAGCCCTGCAGTTGCCTGGGTTGTCTTTAGGCTTGAGACAAAAATGTATCGAACCTGCTCTTGTTTAAGTCTTAAGCTGGAGCCTTGCCAAGGTCTGAACTGTGATAACGTTTAAAATCAGGATGTTAGATTCTGGCCTTGGTTTTGGCAAAATAATTGCAAAGGGTAGGATAGGCTGTTTTTGGTTTTGTAGCAGCTAAAACCTTCTGGATAAAATTGCCCGGGTTTTATGGTCTAATTGTAATCAAGGTACAAGGAGGTAAGGTATGACCCCGAAAGAAGTTATTGAGTATGCCAACAGCAAAGGGGCCGAAATGGTGGATTTCAGGTTTTTGGATTTCCCGGGCATTTGGCAGCATTTCAGTGTGCCTGTCAGCGAATTTGATGAGACTTCCTTTGAAGATGGTTTTGGTTTTGACGGCTCCAGCATCCGGGGCTGGATGCCTATCAATGCCAGCGACATGCTGGTTATTCCGGATCCCAAGACAGCCATGATGGATCCCTTCAGCAAGACCCCCACCCTGACTTTGATCTGCAATATAGTGGACCCCATGACCAAGGAAAAATACGACAGGGACCCCAGGTATATTGCCCAGAAGGCAGAGAGTTATCTGCAGTTTACCGGGCTGGGCGATCAGGTCTTTATTGGTCCTGAAGCGGAATTCTTTATCTTTGACGATATCCGCTATGACAGTGCCTCGAATCACGGTTTCTATTATATAGATTCAGTGGAAGGGACCTGGAACACAGGGCGCCCGGAAAACCCCAATCTAGGCTACAAACCCAGACATAAAGAAGGCTATTTCCCAGTACCTCCCACGGATACTTTTCAGGAAATACGCAACGAAATGGTCCAGGCCATGGAAAGCGTAGGCATCAGAGTGGAATGCCAGCATCATGAAGTGGCTACAGCCGGACAGGCGGAAATCGACATGCGCTTTGCCCCTCTGGTGGAGATGGGGGATCAATTGATGTGGTTCAAATATATTGTAAAAAATATTGCCCGGGCCCACAATCGGACAGCCACGTTTATGCCCAAGCCTATTTTCGGGGACAACGGCTCTGGGATGCACACCCATATCAGCATCTGGAATAAAGGTGAACCCTTGTTTGCCGGGGATAAATATGCAGGTTTGAGTGAAACAGCACTGCATGCTGTGGGAGGCATACTCAAGCATTCAGCTTCGCTTTGTGCCCTGACCAATCCCACCACCAACTCTTATAAACGCTTGGTGCCAGGCTACGAAGCCCCGGTGAATCTGGCTTATTCCAGCCGGAACCGCAGTGCTGCATTGCGTATACCCATGTATTCGGCCTCACCCAAGGCCAAGCGCATTGAGGTCCGTTTTCCTGATCCCTCCTGCAACGGCTACATGGCCTTTGCTGCTATATTGATGGCTGCCATAGATGGTATTGAAAACAGGATTGATCCAGGACAGCCTCTGGACAAAAATATCTATTCCTTGAGCCCGGAAGAACTGCAGGGTGTGCCCTCTACCCCTGGCTCCCTGGAAGAGGCCTTAAACGCCCTGGAAAAGGACTATGAGTACCTACTCAAAGGGGACGTGTTCACCGAAGATGTGATCCATTCCTGGCTGGAATACAAAAGGGAAAGCGAGGTGGATCCCATCAGGCTTAGACCCCATCCCTATGAGTTTATGCTCTATTACGATATTTAGATTCTATGCTGACAACAAATCCCTGGGCTTGACTCAGGGACAATGGCCCAGACAGCTCCAGGGCAGGCTTTCAGTCTTGTCTCTGGAGCTTTCTGGGCATTATACACCAATTGAGAGTTCAAAGTTCAAGGTTCAATGTTCACCCAGGTAAGAACTGCCTGCGGCAATGCTGTGTTAGCGGGGCTTGAAAGGGTGAAGCGTTAAGACAAAGTATTTGAGATGGTTAAAGCCATTACTGCTAAGGATATTCAGGAGAATAGATTTTATTAGTAAACACAGGGTGTTGCCAAAGAGCTTTTGATGGCCAATGACAACAATAAAATCAGCTGAAGGCACTTAAGATTTTCATGATCAACAATCCGGATACAGATTCTGTAGATCTGGACAGCATGCGCAGCGCCTCTGCCTATTTGAATGCTTTATTAAATAATTCTGCCCACCAGGCCTGGTTGTCAGCAGGGCAATTGCTCAGGCGCTACGCATTGACAGAGCTGTATGAACAGCTTGGGCAATGGGTTCAAGGCTGTCCTGATTTAAAGCAATTAGGCCTGGTCTACAGAGACTTTAAACAAAAGCATTTTCTGCGTATAGCAGGCCGGGATTTTTTGGGCCGGGCAGGTTTCCAGGAAACAGTGCAACAGATAAGCGATTTGGCTGCAGTCTGCATCCAAGCTGGACTGGAGTTTTTGGCCAGCCATCCCGGGATGTGGTTAAAAACCCGGCAGGCAAATTTCCGGGACACGGGACAGTGGCACTACTCCTTGGTGGTGCTGGGCCTGGGCAAACTGGGGGGCAGGGAGTTGAACTACGTCTCTGATATTGATCTGCTTTTTTTACAGGATCCTGCAGGTCAGGCCAGGGAGCATGCCGAGGGTGGTTTTGTGCAGAACAAGCTCTGCCAGACATTGAGCAGCCTGCTGGGAGATCAAGTCCAGGGAGACAGGGTGTTTAAGGTTGACCTGCGCCTCAGACCCCAGGGCCAGGAGGGAGAGCTGGTACCCAGCCTGCACTCAGCCCTGGACTATTATCAGTTAAGCGGCCGGGCCTGGGAAAGACAGATGCTGCTCAAAGCCCGGCCTGTAGCCGGGCAGAGAGCGCTGGGGACAAAGTTTTTGCAACAAATAAGGCCCTTTGTGTTTAGGAGATTTCTAGATTTCCAGGCCCTGGATGAGCTGCGCTTGATGCGGGACAGGATTTTGCAGGAAACCAGGGACAAACAGAGCCGGGCCAAAAATGACCTCAAATTGGGCTGGGGCGGCATCAGGGAGGTGGAGTTTTTGGTGCAATGCCTGCAGCTTGTTTATGGGGGACGGCAACCTGAACTGGATGAGACCAATACTTTGCGCTGCCTGCAAAAATTAAGTGCTCTGCAAATCCTGCCTCAAGAGGCAGCCCAGGAACTAGCAGATGATTACATGTTTTTGCGTCGGGTAGAGCACTGGATCCAATTGGAGCAGAACCGGCAGCTGCATAGACTGCCGGAGTCAGACCAGTCCAGGCACAGGTTGTGCCAAGCCCTGGGTTATACAGATGGTTATCAGGACCTGCAAAAAGACCTGCAATCATGCAGATCCAGGATCCATAAGCATTTTACAGCCCTTTTCCAGAAGCAGGACTTAGAAAACCATGATGGCAGGCCAGGGCTGAAAAAAAACGGCCCAAAAGACGGATTAGAGGAGATAAAAACCCGGTTGAGCATGTTGCAGCCTAGAATCAGGCAACATCTGTTGGATAGAGTGCAAGCAACCTTGCCTGTGCAAAATCCAGAATTAGGACCTCAAGTCAGGGGCAGGATCAATGGTTTCCTGCAGCAGATCGGTAACAGACCAGGTCTGGTCAGTTTATTGAACCAGGATCCTGTCTGGCTCGGGGATCTGTTCTGCGCCCTGGGACAAAGCTCATTCATATCAGGACTATTCAAGGCCCAACCCGGGCTGGTCGAAGGGCTGTCCGGGCTTTACACCCAGGATGCCCAGCCTGATTCTGAATTCTGGCGCAGATGCTCCAGGGTGGTGCAGCGTTCGGGTGCTTTTGAGGAATCCCTGGAATGGATCAGGCGCTTTAAAAATGAGCACATTTTGTATCTGGCCCTGCAGGATCTAAAGGGCAAGGTAACAGGTCAGGAGCTGGAGACTGGTCTGAGCAGTATCGCAGATTTTGTATTAGAACAGACATACTGCAAAGTTTTAGAGCAAATGGGTCTGGATAAGGATCTGCCTTTGTCTGTTCTGGCCCTGGGTAGGCTGGGCAGCTGTGAAATGGGCTATCTCTCGGATCTGGACCTGGCCTTTGTCTATGATCCTCCGCTCCAGGCAGACCAGAGATTGATCCCTGAAGAGGTAGTGCGCTTTATTCAGCGTCTGATGCGCATGCTGAGTACGCCTTTGCAGGATGGCCCGGGTTATGCAGTGGATGCCCAGTTGCGGCCCACAGGGAATTACGGTCCTTTGGTCAGCACCAAAGCTAGCTGGCGCCAGTATTATGCCCGGCAAGCAGATATCTGGGAGATACAGGCCTTGCTGCGCCTGCGGGCAGTAGCTGGCCAAGTCGAGCTGGGTCAGGAATTGCAGGCCTATGCTGCCGGACTCTGTTATCAGATCAGGTCTAAGCAACAGGTCTGGCCCAGACTTTGCGGACTCAGGCAACGCATGCTGCAGGAGCGGGCTCAGGAAAAAGGGGATACAGTCCATCTCAAGCTGGGCTGGGGCGGGCTGGCTGATCTTGAATTCATGGTCCAGGGCGCGCAGCTTTTGCATGGAGCAGAAAATCCCGAATTGCAGGCCAGAAATATCAGGTCATTACTACCTGTTGCCCTGCAAGAGCTAAAACTGGCCCCGCTGCAAGCCCTAGGGCAGGCCTTTGCCCTTTACCGCAGCCTGGAAGGCCGCCTGCAGCATTTGACCAATTCCCATAATGCCAGGTTGCATGCCCGGTATTTGCTCCAGATGCAGGACCTAGGAATCTGGCCCGGGCAGGCATTGTCTTTGGAGAACTGGCAGGACCTGTTGCAGATAAGACGCAGGGTACGCGGCTCCTGGCAAAAATTGTGTCAGGAGTTTTTATAACTTGGACAGGAGTGGTTTGAATTATGTGCCGTTTATTTGCTATTACAAGCAGTGAACCCCAGTCCCCCATGCTGGCCATGCAGGCCATGGACGTCATGCGGGAAGGGCATGACGGATCTGGCGTGGGCTTGATGCTTACTGATTTGGGTGGCCCTTTTGAATACTTCAAACAGGCTCCGGTGCTCTCAGGAATCTTCAGCAGGGAAGGCCTGCAGAGGCTGGACAGCTATATGATGCAGATAGGTTTCAAGACCAAATACCGTCTAGCCTTAAGGGCGGGAAAAACCCCTCCAGCTGGAGTGCCTAAGCGGGATAACTACCTGATCAGGGCCTATGACTACCCTGAAGACTGGGAAGATTTGTCCTGGGAGGACAAGGCCCACCGCCTGCTTTTGACCAGGCTTAAACTGCGGGAAATGGGCCAGGAAAAGCAGGACATGATCGTCTACAGCTTCTGGCCGGACGTTATCATGTTAAAGGAGATCGGGGATCCCATGACTGTGGCCCATTATCTGCACCTGGACCATCCTGAATTGCAGGCTAGGGTCATTCTGGCCCAGGGCAGGCAGAATACCAATTATGCCATCAATCTCTATGCCTGCCATCCTTTCTTTATCCAGGGCGTGGCCAGTATGACCAACGGCGAAAATACCGCGTTTGTGCCCATCAAAGAATATCTGATGTCCAGAGGTTTTCCCGGCTACCAAGGCTATCAATCTGATTCTGAAGTGCTGACCCATATCCTGCACTACACCTTACATACTTTGGGTCTGGGCTTAAAGGCTTATAAACACATCATTACTCCCTTGCAGGACAATGATCTTCAGCAGCATCCTGATGCAGAATTTTTGCGCAAGCTGAAATACTCCTGCCGCAGGCTGATCATAGATGGTCCCAATTGCGTCATTGGCTCCCTTCCGGATAAGACCCTGTTTATGGTCCAGGACAGGAAAAAGCTCCGCCCCGGGGTAATAGCCGGCAGGCCGGGTTTTTACGCTTTTTCTTCAGAAATATGCGGCCTGGACGCAGTCCTGCCCCAAGGGGAAATTGGCAATGAGTATTTTCAACCCATGCATCTGGATACAGCATTTGTCAGTCCAGAACGCCAGGAGATAAACGCATGCTCTCAACAGGACTCATTAATCCCAATTCAATGAGTATCAAGGATCTGCCCTGGCAGATCAAGTGGGTGGAGCAAAGGTGCACCCTTTGCGGCAGGTGCTGCAGTGTATGCCCTGTGCAGGCTATTGAACTGGGCGTCTTCAGGAAAAGGACAATTAATACTGCCCTTGGACTAGAGAAAAAGCCGGAGAATACATTTTCCATTTATTACGGCATCCGGCAGAAAACAGCCCCTGCCCAGGCCTGTGTAGGCTGCGGTCTGTGCAGCCAGGTCTGTCCCAACGAGGCTATCTTGCCCCTGCGCAGCGACGAACAGGACAAATTGCGCTTTCATCTTAATCAGTCTGGACAGCCCAGAAGAAGGGGAGGCAGGCGCAACCAGCCGGCAGGTGTTCTGGACAGGATAAAATTTACCAGGATCTCCATGCTCACTGATCCGGCCCTGGATGCCGGCAGGCATGAGTTTGAACTGCGCACCCTGCTGGGCCGGGTCTTGCCTCCTGCCCAGGATTTGCAGGTATTTAAAGAGCAGGGCTGGTCCCCGCCGCTGCGGGAGATCTATCCATTAATCATCGGCAGTATGTCTTTTGGCGCTTTGTCCCCGAATATGTGGGAAGGGCTGATCATGGGGGTGACCTATCTCAATGAGGAGCTGGGCCTGCCGGTGCGCATGTGCACCGGCGAGGGCGGTTGCCCACCCAGGCTGCTGCGCTCCAGATTTTTGAAATATGTCATATTGCAGATCGCCAGCGGCTATTTTGGCTGGGATGAGATCATCCACGCCCTGCCGGTAATGAAGGAGGATCCTTGTGCTGTGGAGATCAAATACGGCCAGGGGGCCAAACCCGGGGATGGCGGGCTTTTGATGTGGTACAAAGTAAACAGGCTGATCGCTGCCATCCGGGGGGTACCCCAAGGTGTCAGCCTGCCCAGTCCACCAACGCACCAGACCAAATACTCCATTGAAGAGGCTGTGGCCAAGATGATCCAGTCCATGTATATGGCCTGGGGCTTCAGGGTGCCGGTCTATCCCAAGATTTCCGGAACCTCCACTGCCCTGGCAGTACTGAACAATCTGACCCGCAATCCTTATGCCTCTGGTCTGGCCATTGACGGCGAAGATGGAGGTACAGGCGCGGCTTATAATGTATCCATGGATCATATGGGGCATCCCATTGCTAGCAATATCCGGGACTGTTATCTGAATCTGGTCAAGCTGGGGGTGCAAAATGAGATCCCTTTATTTGCCGCAGGCGGCATAGGCAAAAACGGCAATCTGGCTGCCAATGCCGCTGCCCTGATCATGCTCGGGGCCAGCGGGGTGCAGATCGGCAAATATATCATGCAGGCGGCAGCAGGCTGCCTGGGTTCAGAAGGGGATCGCTGTAATGTCTGCAATACCGGGGTCTGCCCCAAGGGCATTACCTCCCAGGACCCCAGGGTCTACCGCAGGCTGGATCCGGAAGCTGTGGCCCAAAGGGTGGTGGATGTCTATCTGAGCTTTGATACCGAGCTGAAAAAGATCGTGGCCCCCTTGGGCAGATCCACCTCCCTGCCCATTGGCATGTCAGATGCTTTGGGCATAGACGATTTGGATGCGGCAGGCAGGCTTAAGATCAGCCATGTGGTGTAGGTGCAGGCAGTATTTTTTGAGCGGGAGTACAAAATGCAGGACAACATACAGGACACTTTGCAGATAAGCGGCTGGCAGGATGGGCAAAGAAAGGAGTCCAGGGTCCTGGAGGAAGAGATCCAACAGGCAGTAGCCCAGGGACAAAGAGATCTGGAAATCCAGGCTGCTGGCCAGCACGGAATTGGCGGCAGGTTATGGTCTGCCGGCCAGGACGAGATCAGGATCAAGGTGCTTGGCCCTCCCGGGCAAAGACTGGGCTCCATGGGTTTTGCCAACACCCGTATCCAGGTCCAGGGCA
>CAZLUR010000037.1:0-3678 GCA_964562725.1 uncultured Desulfohalobiaceae bacterium
CATGGGCCACTGCAAAGGACAGCCCCAGTTCCTTGACTGTTTTTTGGGCTTCAGGCATTGCGTCCACCGATCCGGCCAGCAGGCCCATGTTTTCAGCCCTGAAGTCGTCCATGCTCTGCTGGAAGTCAGCCAACTGCTGACTGCAAAACGGTCACCAATGCCCCCGGTAGATAAGGACCACCCCATAGCCCTGGAAAAAGCTCTCATCAATTTGCACTTGCCCATGCTCTACAGTCTGGAAGGTCAAGTTTGGAAACCGTTCACCTGTGTCCAAAAGGGTTCCTTTTGCTCTGGCCATATATCCTCCTTGGCTGATCCTGTTTTAAGGTAGTTGCCTATAACTGGCCGCAATTTCATTGATTGCTTCTTTATATGTCGTTTGCAAAACCAAAGCCTTACACATAAACAATAAAAGAATCATTCGGCGGCGTATGCTCAGGACTCGATTTTTTAGTTGTTGGTGCTCAGGATGATATCCCCATAATAGCCTGTGGTCTCCTCCCCGGTATTATCTGTATCAGTCATGATAGCGATGCCGATGATATCCGGCGGCTGTTTTCCAAAGGCTTGCTTATAATCTTTGACAATATTGCGCTTTTCCTCAATCCATTGATCGCTTCGGGCATTCCCGCTTTGCAGAACGACCATCATGGCTTCCTGGGCAAAGGGATTGGGCACAACAGTTTCCTGATCTGCCTTGTTAGCCCAGATATAGTTCAGGGCGTTGCCTGGAAGCTCCTGGTCAGTAAACGCCTTGGCTGTTTTGTGCCGCATACGCTGCCACAGGCTGGACTGGTCAGGCTCAAAAGCAAAGGCCACGTAAATACGGGCTGGATAGTCGTCTCCTGTCTTGGTTGTCACATCTCCTTTTTTCAGAACATGATCGATTTTCCAGGACCATTGCAGCCAGGGGTATTCATAGGGATCTACCCGTACCTGACGGATCAAGCCAGAAGCGGCATTTTGGCTGCGGGCCTTGATCACAGTGCGCTGGCTGTCCTTGATCAGGCTGTAATTGGTATGGGCCTCAATATTGGAGAAGGTCATGGGCTGCCAGTCTTCAGGTAATCCCTGGGCAGGCTCCAGACCGGCAAAGTCTCCAATCACTAATTCTTCTGCTAAGGAAGTTCCTTGCAGGACAAACAGCAGTAATGCCATCCAGGCCAGAGATGCAAAAAGTTTATGCATAATAGATACTCCTATGAAGCTTCCCTTTTTACAAGCGCTCGTTGAGGGCGCAGTAAATTATCCTTTCATGAAACAACTGACCATGCTTTGTTGTGCAACTAGGGGCATGGGTTGGTTGAGTAAGACCTGCTGACTTATATTTCAGGCTCAATCCAGCTCCGATCACAGCGATATCGTAGTCATAATTAGTCATGCTTGCTCCTTAATGAGATTTTGGCGGTTTTGATTAGGTTCACTAGCATTTTCTGAATCAATCTTAGTAGAAACCCGGAGCAACTCTGCCACACTCCAGGCCTGGGCAATACAGCCCCGGGGATGATGGGGCGGTTGTGCGTCAAATATTTCTGAAACACTGCCCACACCGGCCTCCCTGAGGTGTTCCTGCATGTTAGCCAGGGTTTGTGCGGCCTGTTCTTTTCCAGCCTGGCCTTTTATGCGCAGCAGTGCGCTCAAGTAAGGACCCAGGAGCCAGGGCCAGACAGTGCCCTGATGATAACTGCTGTCCCGCTCTAGGATACCGCCTGTATAACTGGGGCGGTAATCCGGGTGCTCAGGGCTCAGGCTGCGCAAGCCCTTGGGAGTCAACAGATGAGTCTCCAGGGCTGTTAGCACTCGGCTGGCGCGCTCAGCAGAGAGCAGCCCAAAGGGCAGGCTCAGGGCGAATATCTGGTTGGGGCGCAGGGCCATGTCTTGGAAGTCCCCGTCAATATAGTCGCAAAGATATTGTTTCTGTTTCTGCCAAAAAAGTTGATTGAAACTTTTGCGCACCAGGTCTGCCCCATGTTCGTAACTTGCACTTTCTTCCTTTCTGCCGGATAAGGCTGTGAATACAGCAACTATGCGCAGGGCATTATACCAGAGGGCATTGATCTCCACTGCCTTGCCCTGCCTGGGAGTGACCACCCACTGGCCCACTTTGGCGTCCATCCAGGTCAGCTGGGTGCCTGGCATTCCAGCATAGATAAGGTAGTCCTTGTCCATATGGATATTGAATCTGGTGCCCTGCACATAAGCAGTAAGTATTCTTCTCAGGGCGGGCAGCATTTCCTGCAGAATGAATTCATGGTCAGAGGTGGACAGCCAATATTCATAGCTGGCTATAAACAGCCAGAGTGCGGCATCTACAGAGTTGTATTCGGCAGGTTCTCCGAATTCAGTAAAGCGGTTGGGCAGCATGCCCTGACTTATAGTTTGGGCATAAGTTTGAAGGATTTCCCGGGCTATCTCAGAACGGCCTGTGCTTAGAGTGATTCCGGGCAGGGCGATTAAGGTGTCCCTGGTCCATTCAGCAAACCAGTGATACCCGGCCAGGATGGTTCGTTGCCCTTGAAAGCGCTGCACCAGGAATTGATCAGCAGCCAGGGTCAGCTGGACAGTCAATTCTGTCTGCTGGGGCAGATCCTGGAACAGTTTTTTGCGGCGTTTTTTTTCCCTGGACAACAATTCCCAAGCGTTTCGGCCTTGCGGGTTGCAGGTGGAGATGATCACAGCAAAACAGCTGCCCTCTTCCAGGGTCAGGCTGCAAAACCCAGGGCAAAACAGGTCTTCGCGAAAGTCCAGCCCTCGCTCCTGCTCCCGGGGATACTCAAAATTATAAAACCATAAGGGTTCTGCAAAGAATTCTGCTCCAGGCAAAGAGAGAAAGATTTTCGGAACTCCAGGATAGGGCTGGATGCCTAATACCCCGTCCTGAAAACTGACCTGGCTTTGAATTGCATTGTTGGCAGTGACCAGACCATGATAATCCCTGCCGGAGATAAATGGCTGCAGTTTGAGTATAAATGGTCCAGGAGCTGCATTGACCTGGTACAGGACCAAGGTGGTATTTTCTGCGTGCACTGCGCAAACGGTTTTATCCAGCTCCGCGCCTGCAGCCTGATATCTCCAATGGGGAAAAAGACCTTTGGAAAAGCTCTGCAAATAGGTAAAGCCTTGGGGATGGATGGCTTGGGGATAAAAATTGCATCCCAGCTCATAGTCTTGCCCATCCAGAACAATGGTTTCTTCCAATTTGGAGAGCAGGGCTATCCTGCCAGCAGGGGGCCTGGTGGCTGCCACCAATAAACCGTGGTAGCGCCGGGTGTTGGCCCCACAAATCGAGGAGCTGGCCCAGCCGCCCAGGCCGTTTGTCTCCAGCCATTCGAGCTGGCTGGCCCGGGAGATATCCTGGGTGATATGCTCTGCACATTCTAGGCTTGTCATTCAAAACTCCAGCTAAATCTAATCCCTAGTCTTTAAATCCGAGCGGCGCTTAATCAGGTTGGCTACCAGGCCGGTCCAGCCGGTTTGATGGGCTGCACCCAGGCCGAGGCCGGTCTCCCCGTGGAAGTATTCAGGAAACAAGCGCAAATCATGCCAACTGGAAATGTTTTGATAGGGGCTGTCTTCTGGCAGCCCGGGCACTTGACCTTGGGCATCCCGCCTGAAGATATTGATCAGCCTTTCGGCCAGGAAGTTGGCCACTTGACGCAGATTCAATTCCTGATCACT
>CAZLUR010000037.1:3778-7196 GCA_964562725.1 uncultured Desulfohalobiaceae bacterium
TGTTCATTGGTGGCTATGGGACAGGCGCAAATAGAATGTCCGTCAAACATGCCCCCCTGGTGCTCATAAAGCAGATTCTTAAACCTGGGCACATGTTCCAGGATGTCCGGAGTCACGATTTCACAGGCAAACAAGGGGATCAGGCCCACATAGGAATAGACATCCAGGCGATGGCTTTGTCCATCAGGGGTGATTAACAGGTCCTTGAAAAAACCGTCCCCAGGATCCCAGAGGGAGAGCTGATGGCCTGCATGGCCGGCAATAGAGTTGGCAATGCCCAGGAACTGCTCATAATACTGGATGGCCATGTCTTCGTATTCACTGTGTTCTCGGGCCAGCTCCAGGGCCATGCCGGTCATGTTCAGGGCGAACATGGCCATCCAGCCGGTGGCATCAGCCTGTTTGAGGCCAAAACCTGAAGGCAATGGCCTGGAGCGGTCATAGACAGAGATATTGTCCAGGCCCAGGAAACCGCCTTCAAAGACGTTCAAGCCATCATTGTCCTTCTGGTTCAACCACCAGGCATAATTCAGGGTCAGCTTGTGCAGGATGCGCCGCAGCCAGTGCAGATCAGCAGAGCCCCTTTGCTTGCGCTCCGCCCGGAAGACTTTTAGGGCGGACAAGGCATGCACCGGGGGATTGACGTCATCCAGGGCCCATTCATAGGCAGGCAGCTGGCCATTGGGATGCAGGTAGCGGTGGCTGAGCAGCAGTTCCACCTGTTCTTTGGCAAAGTCTACATCCAGATGGGCAAAGACCATGCAGTGATAGGCCAGATCCCAGGCCGCGAACCAGGGATATTCCCAACTATCGGGCATGGAAATTACGTCTGCGGCTCTTAAGTGCCGCCATTTCCGGTTGCGGCCCTGCTTGCGCTCTTCCGGAGGAGGCACCAGGTCACCTTCCAGCCACTGGCGCAGATCATAATGGTAATACTGTTTGCACCAGATCATGCCTGCCATGGCCTGGCGCATGATCAGATGGTCTTCTGCACTGCAGGCAGAGGCCAGGTCCTGATAAAAATCATCAGCTTCTTTGTGGCGTTTATCCAGCAGCTCCTGGAAACCATCCCAGGGATCTTTTATCCTGCGCGGGGTAAGCAGCAGATCGATGTGCGCTGTCTGGCCTGGCGCGCAGTTTATCTCGTGCCAGGCGGCGCATTTGGTTCCGGTCTGCTCCGGGTTCACTGCCTGCAGATCCTGTTGCACCAGCCTGCGGTGAAAAGCGTCTTTTACATAGGGCCCAGAGTTGGGCACAGCAAAAAGCCTGTGCAGATTGGTTTCGTTTTCCGTAAACAGGCATTGGGCCTTATTGCGGCCATAAAGCAGGTATTGACCAAGGGTGGAGTGCCGGGCCTGCACAGCCCAGGAGGCAGCTTCAGGATCTGTCTTCTGCAAAACTGGCTTTTGCCCCGCATCCCAGCCCCAGGACCAGGTGTTGCGAAACCATAACTGGGGCAGTACATGTAAAATAGCAGCATCAGGACCCTGGTTTACGAATTTGATTTGCACTAAGATTGTCTGCGCAGTTTTTTTGGCGTAAATGATCTCCACATCCCAGTAGCGGCTGTCCTCAAAGATTCCTGTATCCAGAAGATTATAAGCAGCTTCTGCCCGGGACCGGCTTTGATTTTCCTCAATGAGCCGGGCATAGGGATACTCCTGTTGGGGATATTTATATAAAAAATGCAGCAGGCTGTGGCTTGGAGTAGCGTCCAGGTAATGGTAAATCTCCTTGACATCCTCGCCGTGGTTGCCCTGATTTGCAGTCAGCCCGAACATGCGCTCTTTGAGGATGGGATCCCGGCCGTTCCAGAGAGCGAAAGCCAGGCACAGGCGCTGCTGGCTATCGCAGATGCCGCCCAAGCCGTCCTCGTTCCAGCGATAGGCCCGGGAACGGGCCTGATCGTGATCAAAATACTCCCAGGCCTCACCATTGGAGCTATAGTCCTCCCGCACTGTGCCCCAGGCTCGCTCGCTCAAGTAGGGACCCCATAATTTCCAACTATGCTGGTCGGTATTTTGAGCTTGCAGGCGCTTTTTTTCCTCATTAATCTTGTTTTGGGTCATGGGGGATCCTTTTCAGCTTTGTCTGGCCTGGTCTTTATACATACAGCAGACAGTGGGATAAGGTATTGGTCATTTTGCAACCACCCCTTAATCCCCTCCTTGCGAAGGAGGGGACTCTTAACCGACTGATCTGGCTTTAAATCTACGATTACGGTCCCCGATAAAATGGACGGGTTCAGATGAAAATTAAGCAAACAACCGCGTTCCTCTTAACTCCCCTCCTTGGCAAGGAGGGGCGGGGGTGGTTAAAATTATGATTCTGAAACCATTTCTCATCTTCTCAGCTCCTTGGTTCCAGCCAAACTCTCAAAGAGGGTGGCTGGAGCCACAAGATGGGAGGTTACGAGGGAGGACCCTCGCAACGAGGGGAAACCGTGAACCTGGAACTTTGAACCATTCAAAAGGAAAACTGTTCCCGTTTTTGTTCAATGGCCGCCAGTAAGGCATCGTATGGTTGATCAAAGGCCAGAATGCCATCTTCGAGGAGCTTGGCTGCGGTTTTTTCCAGGTCAACCCCCAGCTCGGCAAGCTGCTGCAGGTGCTTTTCAGCTTCATCCATGCCCTGGGTCAGGGTCTCCTGCACTGTGCCATGCTCCAGGAAGTTCTGCAAAGTGTCCGGAGGGATAGTATTCACTGTTTTGGGTCCTATGAGCTGATCAATGTACATAGTGTCCGGATAGTCGGGATTTTTGGTCCCGGTACTGGCCCAGAGCAGTCTTTGCCGGCCAGCGCCGTGCTCCCGCAGGCCCTCCCACCCGGAGCCCTGGTACATTTCCAGAAAAGTCCGGTAGGCCCGTTTGGCATTGGCCACGGCAGCCCGGCCGGCCAGGTCCTGGCGGCCCATGTCCAGCAGTTCTTGGTCCACAGCTTTGTCCACACGGCTGACAAAGAAAGAGGCCACAGAAGCGACCCCATCCAGATTGTGCCCGCCAGGCCAGGGCCACTGAAATGTCCTTTTGATTCTGGAAAATATCAATCCTGTCCAGCTTGCTCACAAAGTGCTCCTTTTAAATCAGCTTGTATAATCATCCGCAACATTTATCAGACTACCAAGAATCCTTCTCTGGCTGAAGATCTGGTCCAGGAGACTTTTTTAGCCGGGTTGCATAATATCAAGCAATACCAGGGGCGCTCCCAGGAATGCACCTGGCTTTATGGTGTACCCCCGCTGACTTCCCCCACCTCCATGAGACGCTGCTCAGTATAAGGGACTCCCACCACTATCATCCCATGGTGCAAAAGTGTGGTATGAAAGCTGGTAATTGTAGTCTCCTGACCCCCATGCTGGGTGGCAGTACTGGTGAACACACTGCCTACTTTGCCCACCAGGGCGCCCTGCATCCAGAGCT
>CAZLUR010000037.1:7206-20624 GCA_964562725.1 uncultured Desulfohalobiaceae bacterium
GAGGTCTGATCCAGAAAGTTGCGCATTCGGGCACACATATTTCCGAACCGGGTGGGTGTGCCGAAAATAATGGCATCTGCCGAAGCCAAATCGGCAGGGTTGATTTTTGGTACGTGGGCAAAGCCTTGCCTGGCCGCTTTGGCCCCGCTGGTCTCCAGACGGTCATCCGGGATAAGCTCCTGGACTTGATAAAGATCAACATGTGTGCCTGCCACTTCCAAGATCCCGTTGGCCACCTCCTTGGCCATCTCATAGACATGTCCGTACATGCTGTAAAAAACCACCTGTATCTGGGTCATGTATACCTCCTATTGTGTATGGTTTGTAATTCGTCTGTCGCAGTCCATAAAATGATCTTTACACAAAAATATGCAACAACGCTATACCCATCTAGATGGTCGAGTAAAACTCGAAAGTTCAGACTCCGACCGAGAAAATATTTATCAAAAACGAGATACTGGTAGATACCCATCAGTTGACTTGAGCCGATTTTTTTCTGAGCCAGTGTCAGGATTGTCTCTGGAAACCGACTTACTTGTAAATGATAGTCCAAGCGATCGACTCGTTGCAGGCCGCATTTTTCTCAGCAAATTTTCCGGATTCGAATACTTTGATGTTTGCTGTAACAGTTGCCAGTTCTGCCGGAGCACGGTGGCCTTGACTAGTCATTTCTTTATTGTTGGGACGCTAGTGATCGTCCATATTCTCCAAAACCGGCCCAATGGTCAGCTGGTGGAATCGGTCTGGGATTACGGGGGGCGCTATAACCCGTTTCGGTCCAACGTTTTTGAGCGTGAGCTTTTTATCATCAGCGGGCAGAAGTACAGCCTGAATGATATGGAAAAAGGTATTTTGCTGAATACACCTGAAAATTTTCCCGGGCAAAAGGTATCAGCAGCATCCAGGGCAGCTGCAGCCACTTAGGGTCTCTATAATTGGGCAGGCCAATGTTCATGTGGATGTGCGTAAGATCACTGGCTGGGGGTTTCTGAATGGATTCTTACGATGTGCAGAAATATATCTTCCAGTCGGCAAAATGCCTCAACTATTGTTGGATCAAAATGGCTGCCAGAGCTATTAAGAATGATCTCTTTGACCTGCTCTGGGGGCATATCTTTTTTATAGACCCTGGCACTGATAAGTGCGTCGTAAACATCGGCCAAGGCCATAATCCGACCGGATAAAGGGATATTTTCTCCTGCCAGGCCCTGGGGATAGCCGCTGCCGTCCCATTTTTCATGATGGTTCATGATCAATTCAGCTCCCAATTCTAGAAGTTCTTCCCTGTCCAGGTTCTGTGCGGCCATATCAATTATCTGCTTTCCGTTTTGCACATGTTTTTTCATCAAAGCAAATTCTTCTTGAGTCAATGGACCTGGTTTACACAATATGCTATCTGGAATGGCTATTTTGCCTATGTCGTGCAATGGTGCACAGATGTAGAGCGCCTCAATGTAATGTGCATTAATCCAGGGATATTTATCTGTTTTACTCAATCCCTGGGCCAGAGCCCTGACAAACAACTGGGTGCGTTTGATGTGCCCCCCGGTTTCCAGGTCACGCTTTTCAGCTACTCCCACCATTAGTTCAAGTATGGTTTGCTTAAACAGAGCCAGCTTCTCAAGTCTGATTTTAGCCAGTCTTTTTTCAATGATGTAAGAACCAAAGGAGAGCACGGCCAGTATGCTGCTTCCTGCTAAAACCGGGCCTGCAGCCGGGAGCACTAAACTAGAGCTGCTTATGAGAATTGCGCTTGATAACGGGCAGAAAATCACTGCTATGAAGGCACTCAATCCCCCCCAAAATGAACTTGATATACATAATAGCAGGCTGACTATAATGCCAGTCAGAATTGTTGAAGAGACGTTGTAGTTTGCCTTCCATATGGGCTCACGATAATGATTTCCGGTTAAAGCGTTTTTTATGAGTAATCCGTGGACCTCTATTCCAGGCGTGGCTTCATATTTGGCTGTATAATGTAAGTCGTGCAGGCCCATGGCTGTAGATCCAATCAAAATGACTCTTTCTTCAAGCCTGGCAGGATCATAATTTTCAGTAAGCACATCCAGGGCGTTTAAATAATGAAAGCCCTGATTTGATCCGTCAAAGCGCAGCAGAGCCTGTCCGCTTCTGTCTATAGGTATGCTGATATCGCCAAGCCTGAGTTTCAGTCCAAGCAGGTCCTTTTCAATAATAATAGCTTTTTCCTTGCTGGCCAGCATTAGAGCAGCCAGGGTCAGGCTTGGATAAAATTTGTCCCGGTATTTGGTAATCAGGGGTAAACGGCGTAATATTCCGTCTTCATCCTGTTTTGTATTGATAAAACCGCTTGTTTCCAGCCCCGCCTGGATCAAGGGGATATTGCAAAGCAGCCCAGAGGCTTGCGCTACATTTAGAAGGGCTGTATCGCCTTTAATATTTAGAGGCAATAATTGGCAGCGGTTATGATTGGCATTATGTTGGTAAAAAAAAAGGTTGGCTCCGACTGTAGGAGCCCTGGTTAAGACTTGTCCAAAATAAGCGTCATGGCTTTTCATGTCCTCGGGTAGCCCGCTAATTTCCACTTGCAGGCCAAACTCTCTGCTGAAGGCTTCTTGAATATTGTTCCAAGAGGTCCTGTCTGGTTCTGAAAAGAGGATATCCAGAACAATTGCTGTCGGATCAGCCTGGGCGAGATTGTTGACCATGGCAGCCAGGCGATAGCGTGGCCATGGCCATTGCCCAACAGCGGACAGGCTTTCCTCGTCTATATCCACCAGCACTAATTGTTGCGGAAAATCAGTGTCTTGTTTCATCCTGACCTGGACGTCAAAAAACATGTAGTCCAGGTTTTTTATCCAGGTTGGACCGATCCAGACAGCAATTCCCCAGGCCAGGCTTAAGATAAAGCCAAAAGCAAGTATAAATACTGGGCGCCTAAGGTCGGATTCATCTTTGAATATCCCTGTCCCGGTTTTTTTCTTGGGGTTATCATTATTAAACATGTTTAGGTATATGCTTATAGTCAGATTGAATAGCAACCCCGGGGAGATCTGGTTTGGAAGTTCTAAGGTAAAGGATCTTGATCGTCTTGAAAGGTAAAGACCTCGATTAAAATATCCGGCCTTGGCGGGAGAGCTGCCAGGGCATCTCCGAAAATTTTTTGAATCTTGCTTTCGTCCATTTCCTTGATCGCACCAGCCCTTTCTCTGGCCTGAATAAATTGATTAGGTTGGTTGAGGACCACTTCTTCTTTGGGAGTAGAAATCTTGATTTGCCCAACCATTTCATCATCGTCTGGAACGAGCACAATCATGGTTTTAGGGGAGCAGGCCGCTAAAAGTAAGAAAATACCAGCTACCGTTAATAATCTTTTCATATTGTTCAGCCTTATTTTACCCTGACCAGAAACCTGGTGCCTCTTACACCCACTGTGGTGGTAGGTGTTTTGAAAATGATTTTTTCCGGTGCCATCTTTTCAATCATACCTGAAGAGTAAACAGCAGTGCCTTTTTTCATATACATGTCAAAGGAAAAGGCTCTTTGAGAAGGCTGAAAAAGATATTCCTCCAAATGGATTTCTGAAGATGGGCCAAGACTAACCCTGGTTCCATCCAAAAAGGTGATTCCAACAGAACTGTCAACATCAGTGATTAGCGTATCTTTTTGCAAAAGATCCTCTCCGGGAACCGCCGGCATTGGAGTATCGTCACGTATCAGTTCAACCTGACCGGATACTGTATTGATGCTGGCAACCATCTCTTGAGCCCGGGCTGGAGAGTTCAGAGCCAGGATTATTAGCATTGTTATTAAGAAAAATATTCGCACAGAGCCTCCAGGATAGAGTTTTATTTAATTTGCGGGTTCAAAGCCCCAGGTCTGTTGCAGGCAAGGCCAGAGTTATAGTTTAGAGCTGGTCTGTTGGGACATAACACTAGTAATGAAATATGCTCGGAAGTGTCAAGATATTAACCATAATACAGCCGTGTCACTGAGTTCTTCAAGCATTTAGTCCAGAATTAATTCGATGGCCTTCAGCAACCCGTCCTTGCTAACAGGTTTGCCAATGAAATATCTGCCAGCGATGTTTTGAATTGGAGAGGAACCTTCTTCAGGCAATTGAGAAGCCAAAGCAGTCAGGAAAACAATAGGGATATTTTTTGTGGCAGGGTCTTCCAGGAGAATTATAGCAACTTCGTCGCCTGACATATCAGGCATCACAATGTCCAGCAAAATCAGGTCAGGCTGGAATTTCCTGCACTCCTTGAGAGCAGCTTGTCCATTGTGCACGGTTTGCACCTGGAATTTTTCAGTTTTCTCCAAGTAACCTTTGGCGAAGAAGCAAAAGTCTTCCTCGTCATCCACTAATAGAATCTTTTTCAGGTCCTTCATTACTTGCCTCTTTTTTGTGGGCTGGCAGGAGTTTAATCTTGAATACAGTACCCTGGCCTTGATTGGTTTTAAGCTCGATCTGGCCCTGATGCCTTTCTATGATCAATGAAGCGATGCTAAGTCCCAACCCTGTGCCATTATAGGCCTGTTTTGTGGTATAAAATGGTTCGAAAATATTGGAAGCAATTTCTTCAGACATGCCTGGACCGTTATCCTCGATCTCCACCACCACCCATTGGGAGGCACTGCTTTTGTAAATAAGATCTGTTGTTGTCCATGCAGATTTTATAATCTTCCCAGACGGGCTCAGATCTTGGCGGGCCATTGTTGACTGACTATTTTTACGGGCAGCATCCAGGTCTGTTTTGGCTTGCTTGAGCAATAGTTTGCCGCAAGATTCTCTGTTGTAGTTCAAGGCCTGTTGTAAGCGGGAAACTCCCTGTCTGTGGCTAAGGATTCTGTTATTCGAGGATGCTGTAGGGAGCTGATTTGTTCTTGTTTGAACAGCACTGGGCACAAATGAGCAGTCCTGGGTATATGTTCTAATCCTTAACTGGCCGTTATTTTCCATGGCCTCTATGGCATTGTTCAGAATGTTCAGGAAGACTTGCTGCAGGGTGCTTCTGTCCGCAAAAACCAACAGGTTGGAGTCACTGCAGTTTATCTCTAGCTGGATATTGGATTCAGCGATCTTATGCTCAATAAATTCAATGCTTTCTTTCAGTAGAGAGTGGATGTTCACTGCATCCAGGATAAAGCTGGAATTTCTGGAAAATTGCAATACATCGTGGACAATACGGTTGACCCTATGAGTTGCGGTTTTGATTTTATCTATACTTTGTCTGGCTAGCTGATCTTTCCTGTAACCAAGTTCCTCTAAAAATTCTACTCCAAACAGGATTATTTCCAGGGGGTTACGTATTTGATGGGCAATGCCTGAAGCCATCCGGCCCAAAGCTTCCAGCTTATTCTTTTGAATAAGCTGGTCCTGGGCCTGTTTCAAATTTTCATAGGCCTTGCGCAAGGCATGTTCAGATTTAACATTTTCTGTAATGTCTTTACTCACAGCAGAAACAGCTTTGATTGAGTCAGAAGCAAAATCCTTGACCGGGCTGAAGATATTCAGAAACCACTGATCCTGTCTCTGATTAAAAGAAACAAACTGGGTGGATTTTTTTTGTCCAAAAACATAATCCAGGTTATGTTCAACCAAATCAGCCTCTACAGCGGAAAAAATATTACTGAAGTGCTTATTTTGAATCTGTTCTTCTGTAGTTTTGAAGTTGGAGAGCATCTTCTCGTTAACGTATATAAAACGGCCCTCCTGATCCAGCATAAAAATAGGGGAGTCAATGGATTGCACCAGAGAGCGATATTTTTCCTCAAGTTCTCCAATGCTTTTATTCAAGTCGTATATAACACATTCAATAATATAGCCAATCAAAATAGCAAATGCCCATATAAAAGGCAGGCGCAAGGCATAGCGAACAGCGTCTTCTCCGTGAAACTGTCCAGAGATATACATGATCCAGCCATAAATAATTATGAACATAAGAGTATTTAACATTAAATACTTTATATTCCGATTCATAGCAGAGATGCCGATAATAAGAAAATATATAACAAAAAGAAATGAATCCGCCTGTCCTACTAGAAAGATGCCCAAAGCAATCATGCAGGTATCAAAGGCAGCGAGCAGGTAGTAAAATTGCTTTTGGTGGAAGTAATGGTTTGGAAGTTGGGAGAGAAAGAGGTTGGTGCCCATGTAGATGGCCAGATAAAAATAGGGCCATGGTGAGCGGTCAATGCTGGTCGACTCAATCAGGAGCATGTAGGCGATGACTATGATTACGGTCAGCCGGATATAGAAGATGTTATTCTTACGGCTGAACCGGGTGGTTAAGTTGCCTGCAGACGAAGAGACGCGGTTGGACATAGTTGGCTTTTTATTCAATAAATTTTGAGATACCAAATTGCTGGATACAAGCTAAAAAGCATTGCCCATGAAGCGAGGGCCTCCGCCTCTGTCGCTAGACCAGTCTTTAATGGGCAATATTTTTTCATAGTCATCAAGTCTGTTCAGCGCTTTGAGGCGGTCTATGATGATCTGCCAGACGCATTCGATGTCTTTGTTGATTTCGCACTTGCCGCAATTTGAACCACCACAAGGGCCATTGAGTAAATGTTTGGCACAACGGCTGATGGGGCAGATACCCCCAGTGTAGGCCAGTACACAGCTCCCGCAGCCATGGCATTTTTCTCGCCACAGTCCACGTTGATCCAGGGATCCTAAAAAGCTTGTGTTCAGCGCAGGCAGCACTGGTACAGCCAGAAATGACTCTGCTACAGTCTGCACACCAGCGCCACAGGCCAGGGAAAGTATCGCTTCTGTGTCAGGAGCAATATTCAGGTATTCCTTTACAAAGTCCTTTTCACACTGCCTTTGGATGGATGAAGCATTCAAGGTTTGCGAACTGGACATATAATACTGCGAAAGTTCTCTTGCCAGATTTTCAGCGTTTCTGGCACCCCCTGTAAGGCAGACAGCAACGCACCCGCCACAGGCAACTATCTGGATTTTCTTAAATTGCGCGACTGATTCAGCAATTTCATGCACAGGTTTTAAATCTGCAACAATCACTTTTTAGCCTCTCTTGACTTTACCCTTTCCAGGCAGAAACAACATTTGTCTACCTGCGAAAGTCATTTGCTTGTGTTTGGGACAAAGTGGGTCAGGTTCTCTGCCTGTGATATTGGACAATGTTTTGTCCAGGTCTTTAGTACACAGAGCTTGACCACATACTTTGCAATAGACCAGATCCAGGGAAACGACTTCGTCCCACTGGTTTTCCAGAAAATGTTGGAATTCAATTGCATTTTGAGGACATATCCTCCAGCAGTTGGCGCATCTGGCGCAAAGGGCCATATTGTGCAAAATAATGCGCTTATTGTCCTTGTCTTTCCAGTCCAAAGCATTGGCCGGGCAATTCTCCACACAGGCTAAACACCCGTTACAGTTTTCATTGACTACAAAATAGGACATCAAAGTTTTACTCCTGTTGATGTTCTAAAATACAAAAAACAATCAATTTACCAATACATAGTGTTCATAAATTTGTCAAGAAGACATGAAAATACTTGGTGTGTCCTACAACAAGTATTTATAGCAAATGTCTATTAAAAAAATAGTTACTTATTTATAGAAGTGATTGACAGCCAAAAAATTATATTAAGCTGAGTTTGGCAAGTATATTATTTAAATTCAATTTATTGCCAGATTGGAAATCAGCTTAGAAATTATCTTTGTGGCCTTTAATAACTCTTTTTTTATTACTTGCATATTGTCATCGTTTAAATGATATGAAAAACCTGCAATATACAAGACCGCTACTATATCTTTATGATAAAAAACAGGAGCGGCTATAGCTCTAACTCCACGCAAGTATTCCTCATCGTCAATGGCATATCCTTGATTGCGGGTTTTTTCAACCTCGGATGCAAATAAGTCCGGGTCGGTTATCGAGTTTTCAGTAAATTTGGGCAAATCTGTTTGCCTGAGCAAGGTACGGATCTGATCATTGTCCATTGTTTCAGCCAAGAAAACCTTGCCCAAGGCCCCGGCCATTAAGGGCAGTCTGACCCCTGAACGGGCCCCGATTCTCATTTCTTTATAGCCTTCTATGCACTCTTCAATGACCAGTTTATCATTTTCTTTTCTGCCCAAAAAAACGCTTTCCCCTAGTTCATCCGCTAAAACTTCCATGATTGGACGAGAAATTTGTACGATATTGTATTGCTGGGCAACTGGCTTTACTAAATCTCTTAATCCAGGCCCCAAGGAAAATCGCTTTTGCCCGTCATTTACTAGCCAGCAGACCTCCAGCAAAGTATACAGTATTCCATGTAAAGAGCTGGGGCTTAATTTTAACTCCCTGGCCAGCTCACTCAAGGTGCTGGGCTTATTTTTTGCCAAGTATTCAATGAGTTGTATGGATTTGATTATTGCTGGCGGCCTATAGTTGTGTTTCATCGTTTTCACCATAATGAATTTTTATTCAAAGTAATTAACATTCAGGTTTATGTCAATTATATTATTTTTTCAAGTATTGCCTATTGACATTGAATGAGGCTCAAGATACATTGAGGCTACAGCTTTTCAAGCTGTTAAAAAAATGTTTTTTATTATACTGAAAATCTTTGAGTCTCATTTTGATGCGCACACTGCACAAGCCGGGAGGTTGATATGTCCAGATTGCAAGAAAGAACGCAGGGCAGGACTAGGGGACAATTCAGATGTCTTTATTGTTTTGAGCGCAATTCCCCACCTCAGGGGAGCAAAGTCTATACATGCCCTCATTGTGGATATTCCTGGAGGATCTGGTGGTTCAAGGCAGATGAGCCCAGGATTAGAGGTCCAGTCTGGGAAGATGATGAAAAACTTACGCAGCAAATTATCAAAGAGCAAGGAGGCAACTAAATATGGCTCTTAAGCGCAAGCTAGCCTATATCAACTTGACTACCGGAGAGATCAAAAAAGAAGTCATTCCCCTGGAACTGAGAAAAAAGTATTTGGGGGGCAGGGGGCTGGATATGTACTTATTGCACAAACATACTCCAGCAGGAGTTGACCCTTTGAAACCCGACAACGTGGCCTTGATCTCTGCAGGCCTTTTGGTGGGTACATTAGCGTCTGCCTCAGCCAGGACCCATGTTGCCGGCAAGTCTCCTTTGACCGGTTTTGTAGGCTCAGCCAACATAGGGGCCTTTTTTGGCCCGGAGATGAGGCTGGCAGGGTTTGATCATTTAGTGATTCTGGGCAAAGCTCCTCAACCAGTCTATATTTGGCTCAATGACGGAGAAATTGAAATCAGAGACGCAGGACATCTCTGGGGCCAGGACACTGTTACAACGCAAACTATGCTCCGGGATGAGCTGGATGATGAGGATGTCAAGGCCTTATGCATAGGACGGGCCGGGGAAAACATGGTCAGATATGCCTGTGTTCGAACCTCGGTGAAAAATGCAGCAGGCAGGACAGGCATCGGCGCCATCTGGGGCTCCAAGAATCTCAAAGCCATAGCGACCAAGGGCGGGTTGGATATAAAGATTGCTTATCCTGAGCAGGCCTTGGAATATAACAAACAAATAATTGATCAGATCACAAGCGCCAAGGTATCCAGGACAATGCAAAAACTGGGCACTCCTTTCATCTGGGGGGTGACCAACAGTACAGGCCTGGTTAGGACCAGAAATTTTCAGTCCAATCAACATCCTAATTCTGATGATATTGAAGCTGAGTCCCTGGAAGAGAATATGATCGGCACTGCAGGCTGTTTTGGTTGTCAGGTCCACTGCCGGGGCAAATATGTGATTCAGGATGGACCATATGCCGGGACATATAATGAGGGGCCTGAATACACTTCCCAGGGTGCCTTTGGCAGCGAGGTCGGCTGTACTCAAAAAAATACTGTTTTAGTAGGTCAGCACTTGTCTGATTATTATGGACTGGACAATTTGGAGACCGGCAGTATGATTTCCTGGGCTATGGAGCTTTATGAAAAAGGGATCCTGACCCTGGAGGATACTGACGGAATAGATCTTAGTTTTGGAAATGACGAGGCCGTGATAGCAATGATCCACAAGATTGCCAAAAGGGAAGGCCTGGGAGATATACTTGCTGAAGGTCCTCTGGGCGCAGCCCAAAAAATCGGTCAGGACTCAACAAAATACCTGGTGCATGTCAAAGGCATGAGTAATCTGCATTCAGACGAGAGGCCGACTCCTGCCCTGGCCTTGAACATAGCTGTATCATCCAGGGGGTCTGATCATTTAAGGGGCCGCCCAGCCATAGATTTGTACCACTTGCCTGAAAAGGTTCTGCGGAACATATATGGCAATCCTGTTAAATACGATGGCCCTTTAACCTCTGATTACCGCGACTATGAAGGCAAATCCTGGCAGGTAATGTGGCAGGAGCTATGCTATGCAGCTGTGGATTGTCTGGGTATCTGTAAATATCATACCGTGTTTTTGGGGCCCAACTTCCCAAATTTTGAAGAATGGTCAAAACTTATTTATCTGAACACCGGACTGGAGATTACTCCTCTTGAAATTTGGCAGGCTGCAGACAGGGTCTATAATCTTGAAAGGCTGTACAATATTCGTGAAGGGCTGACAAGGGAGCATGACAAGCTAGTGGATCGTTACCACGACGAGCCTGCTCCTGGCGGATTGCCTATTGTCAGAGGACGCTTTATCCATCGTGAAAAATTTAAGAAGATGTTGGACGAATATTATGAACACCATGGTTGGGACCAGAATGGCGTGCCTGGACCAGAAAAGATGAAAGCGCTTGGATTGGAAAAAGAGTTCTCCAATTTACTCTAAGTTATTTTCAGGGCAGTCAAAAATTCTTTAGAAACAGACTGTTTTTATTGACTATATTCAAGTCTCTAACTGTCTAAGTTCGTATTTGTCTTATCAATTTGAATTTATTGCCTTAACCTTGAACGTTGAACCTTGAACTTTGAACTCTCGAGTTTTTAAGGAGCCTGTTTTATGGAAAAAGTATTAATGGTTGATCCAGAAAAATGCACAGGTTGTCTTTTGTGCGAACAAATATGCTCAGTAAAGCACGAAGGAACTGTTAATCCTTATAGGGCCAGGATCAAAGTGGTCAAATGGGAGATGGAAGGCGGAGTATTGCCCATGGTTTGTCAACAGTGTGACGACCCGCCGTGTCTGAATGTCTGCCCCATGGAAGCAATCACGAAGAATTCTGAAACAGGTCTGGTGGCTGTAGATTATGAACGATGCATTGGATGCAGAATGTGTATATCTGCATGCCCGTTCGGCGCTATGGGTTATGATTGGGTGGATAAAAAAGTAATAAAATGTGATTTATGTGATGGAGATCCACAATGCGTTCGCTTTTGTGATCCCCAGGCCATTCAATTTAAAGCCAAACCAAAAACCAGAACAGAAAAACAAAAATCAGCAGCTGAAAAGCTAAGACAGTGCAGCGCTGCTGCAACTAATTGAATTTGACATGCATCTTATTGCAGGCTGGGCTTAAAAAATAGAATTGCTTCCAGGTCAGGATCTGTATGGCATTACAAGAATATTTCAAGATCACAAAAGGCACAGGGATATTATCCACTGCCGACGATAAAGGCCAGTTAGAGGTTACGGTTTATCCTCTTCGGCCTCATCTTCTGGACGATGAAACCATGTTGCTGGTCATGGAAAATAACGTTGCTCTGCAGAACCTTAAGGCTAATCCCAGGGCAGTGTTTACCTTTTTGGTTGCTGGAAATCGCCTGGAAGGTAAAAAACTGATCATAGACATGACTGATTTGAAAAAGGAAGTGGGAGTGGGTTTTTCCATGCGGGGCAAGAAATTGCAGTCCAGGGAAACCCTGGAAAGATTCCTGGTCTATTTTAAAATAGAACAAGAACTGCCGCTGGTTGAATTTAAGGTCTGAAGGGCTGGCTGTATATGCCTGGAGAGATTTTCCAGGCTTTGGCTGTATTCCTTTAAATGTGCGATACTCGAGATGTATCAAGTCACTAGAACCAAGGACCCAAGGGTCTGGCTTCTTTGTGGTCAGTCGGCAAAAGATCCAGTCCCCTGCGAGAGGCTATTGTTTGGTAACTTCCCTGGGTTTGTCCCTGTCTTTTTGGGCCAAGAGGGTGTCATCACGCAGCGCAGCATAGCGCTTTTCCAGATTTGCCTTGGCCAGCATGAAACCCTGCAGCTCCTCGCCTTTCAGGGTGCGGCCCGGGGGGGTCTTGACCTGGGCTGGATTAACGTGTTGACCTCTGTGGTGGACTTCATAGTGCAGGTGCGGACCTGTTGATCTGCCAGTGGAGCCCACATAGCCTATGGTCTCTCCTTGTTTGATCCGGACGCCTTTCTTCAGGCCCCGGGCGTATCTGCTTAAATGAGCGTAAACTGTATGATATTGATTAGGATGGCGGATGCGGATGTAGTGGCCGTAACTGCCTTTACGGCCGGCATATTCCACTACCCCATCTCCGGCAGCCATGATCGGGGTGCCGGTAGGGGCGGCAAAGTCCAGTCCGTGATGCATTTTGTTGTAACCCAGGATGGGGTGGCGGCGCATGCCATAGTTTGAACTGAGTCTGGCCCCGTCTATGGGTGTAACCATCAGTGTCTTGCGAACACTTTTGCCCTGAGAGTCATAAAAGTCAGTCTCTCCATCTGAGGTTTGATAGCGATAGATGGGCATTTTGCGGCCGTTGGTCCACAAAGAAGCATAAAGCGCAGATTCAGCCCCTAAAAATTGACCCTGCTCATCAACCTTTTCTTCATACATGACTTCTATTTTATCTCCGGGCTGGATATCGCGCTGGAAGTCTATGTCATAGGAATAAGCTCGGATTATTTGGATCAGGACTTGTATGGGCAGACCAGCGTCAAGAGCGGCCTGATAGAGGCTGGAGTTGATGCTTGCCTCAGCCACGGCAGGCCTGATTTGCAATTCCCTGCTGACCTCACGGGGGGAAAGAATACCGTCTGCATTGCGAACAACCTGTACTTCCCGCTCTACATCAAGCTCTATTCTCAGACCTTGGAATTTTTTATATTGCATTTTTTCAGTGAAGGCCAGGGTCAGCTCCTGGCCTTGGCGCAGCTTCCTGGGATTAATTACTTCCTGCAGGGAACTTATAACCTCGTGTGCCTCTGAGCGGTTCAGGCCGGCCCGGAGCAATATATCAATCAGGGTGTCCCCGGCGGATAAAGTCAGAACCTTTTCACTTGTACTGGATACGGGGCCCAGGTGCCAGGCATCTTCAGGGTGCTGGTCTGCAGGCAAAGGTCTGAAATCAGCCAGATCTGATTCCGGAAGGGTTTGGGTTTGTTGGCTTTGGGGAGTAGGTTCAGGAAGTAATCGTTTCTTAAGGGCTATGCTTGGAGTCAAGATCCCTGAGGTCGCTGCCAAATATCCAGTGCCAAGCAACAGGAGCAGAATAAGCAGTGGTAATGGCTTTTTGCTCTTTTTGCGTTTAAATCTTAGCTTGGG
>CAZLUR010000038.1:0-20577 GCA_964562725.1 uncultured Desulfohalobiaceae bacterium
AAGGATCCAGGAATTGCAAGCCTTGCAACATGAAAGGCTGCCTTGGCCTGCCTTGCATCAGGAGCTGGCCAGCCAGGAAGTCTTGCCCCCGGATCAGCCCCGGGTGCTCAGGGATCCGGCCTGGAGATTCGGGGGATTCTGGTTTTGAGTCATTACCTGGCGCACGGCTTTGGTCTTGGCACTTAATGCGGCAGGATCTTTTCAGCGCGGACATATACTGCGCGCTGCAGAAACAGTTTTTCCTGCCGCCAGTCATAGAGCAGGTAATAGTAGCTATTTTCCGGGGCCCTGGAGCCGTCTGCCGCAATCAGGGTGCCCTTGGGCCGCCATGTCACACCAATGATTTCACCCAGGGCCTGGTTCGCAGATGTTGCAGCAGAGGATGCTTCAAAGGCCAGCCAGCCTATGTGGCGGCAATATTCAATGTTCTCCCTGGCACAGATATCACTCCAATGGGAGGCCTTTATCCTGGACTGTATACTCTGCCAATAGCGGTCAAGCTCCTGTTTATATTGTGCATGCCCTGGATTGACCTCAGCCAGTTTCTGGTAGGCCAGATATTTCCGGCCTAATGAGCTTTGCGGCAGATCCTGGATATAGTCCAGGAGATCTTGCTCTTTTTGGCGCTCAATATGTTGTCTTTGTTCCTGCCAGAGCATATTGTATTCAGGGCCCTGGGTTAGCCTGGCCAGCTCCTGATATATTTGCAGCTTTTCTTCAGGGCTTAATGTTTCCTGTTCCAACCTTTGTTCCAACTCAGCCTGCCTGGTCTTGCGGTATAAGTCTTCCAGGGCAGTATCCTGGACCCGGGTTTTGTATTTTTGGGCTAGCTCCCTGGCCTGAGAATAATCCTGCTCCTGGTAAAGGTTGCGGATTTCCTGCAATATAGCCTCCTTTTGCGCGGAGAATTCTTCCTGCACAGTGAGCACTGTTTGCTGTTTGCTGTAATAATAGCCCAGTGAGCTGAGAGCCAGGAGCAGGCAAAGCAGTGTAAGGCTCACAATTCTGAATCTTCCGGATATCTTGCCCTGGGCTCCTAAGCGGAATACATACAGTATTAAAAAGATAAAAATTATAATTATCAGGGCTAAACGATACATATCTTGTTGCTGGAAAAGGTTTATAAATCTTGCAGCAAAGTCTGGATGCTCTTTTGCAGACCGCCTTGCCTGCTTTCTACATAGCTGCGGAATTCTTTCCAAACATTTTCCCTGGATTTGCTTTGTTTTAAACTCTGCAGCAGACAGTAAACAAGATCCTGTTCAGTGTCCACCTGTTGTACCAGTCCGGATTGGATTATCTCCGGGCCCACCCAAGCAAAGTTGTGCCAATGCGGTCCAATTATCGGGATCACACCCTGAGCCAAAGGCTCCAAAAAATTCTGCCCGCCCAAGGGAGCCAGGCTGCCTCCCACAAATACAGCCCTGGCCAAGGCGTAAAGCTGCTGCAATTCCCCGAATACATCCCAGAGTATGATCTGTCCCGGAGCAGGATTTTCCTGGAGATTGCTGCGCAAAATCCAGGGCAGAGCTGCATCCTGTAAAAGCTTCTTCCAGGAGGCCAGGCGCTGCATATGTCTGGGTGCGACAACAGGAATGCATTTGGGTTTTTCCTGCAACAGTCTGCAGAGCACCCGCAACAGGGCCTCTTCCTCTTGCTTGCGCACAGAACCAAGAACTATCAGGGTAGAATTGGGCTTGAAGTATACAGATAAGGGATTTTGCACATAAGGCAGGAAATTTTCAGTCAAACCGCGCTCGAATTTTAGATTAGGCGTATACTCTGTGCTGCTGGCTGGAAATAGAAGTTGAAACCTTTGCATGTCCTGGCCGCTCTGGGCCAGAACCCTTTGCGGAGCTGTGCCTAGTCTTGCTGAATGGAACAGGAACAGATAGCGGGCCAAGCTTTGAGTGCTCATTCTGGCGTTAAGCACTATGGTTTTAACTGAATGTCTGGAGCAGGCCTGCAGCAGTCCAGGCCAGAGCTCGGTTTCCAATAGGGCCAGCAGTCTGGGGCGCAGTCGGCAAAGGGTTCTGTTCATAATCCAGGGCAGGTCCAAGGGGAAAAAAGCAGTCTGCAGCCTGACATGTCCAGGAGGCTTGATGTTCTGCAGGACTTGCATGCCTTGCAGGGTGTTGCTGCTGGCCAGTAAAGTGACGGGCCTGAATTGCGGCCAGTTCAGAATAATTTCTTGCACCAGGGCTGTCTCCCCGGCAGAGGCAGCTTGTATCCAGATATCCAGCTGCTGCTTATTTGTCCGGGGAAATACCCGTTGCCAGAATCCCGGCCGCATTGAGCTGAACAAGGGCAAGATGGGCAGTGCCAATATCCAAGCCAGGCTGTAAGCCAGGCTGGTTGAATATGAACCCTGCTGTTTTATTGAGTTCATGGCTGTATAGCTAAGTCCAGAAAAAGGTGTTATGCGCCAGATGTATTTTGCAAGCCCAATTCGATCAGCCTGGTCAGTAGCTCCTGGAAGCTATAGCCCCCGGCCTGAGCGGCCTGGGGAAGCAGACTTGTGGAGGTCATGCCAGGCAGGGTATTCACCTCTAAAATATAAGGCTGGTCATCTTGGAGCAAAAAGTCGCACCTGCTATAGCCTTGTAGATCCAGGATGTTATGCGCGCGCAGGGCCAGGTCCTGAATACGGGCTGTGAGCTCCTTGCTGATGGGCGCCGGGCAGATCTCCTGAGCAGCTTGAGGGGTATACTTGCTGTAATAGTCAAAAAAATCTGCGCCAGGAGCGGGGTTGATCAATATCGGGGGCAGGGCCTCCTGGCCTAGAACTGCACAGGTTATCTCCTGACCCAGGATACGTTCTTCCAGCAAAACCTCCCAGCCCTTGTCCCAAAGGTACTGCATTTTTTCCTGGAGTTCTGGAAGGTTCTGCACCAGGCTAACGTGCAGGCTGGAGCCGCCTAAATTAGGTTTGAGTACCAGAGGCATTGCAATTGCAGGCTGCCAGCCTGGCTCTGGCTTGGCGGGCAGGTATTCCCAGTTGGGGGTAGGCAGGCCAGCCTGGCAAAACAGTTCCTTGGCTGCTGCCTTATGCAGGGCCAACAAGGAACCTTTGGGGCCACTTCCCTGATAAGGGCATCTGATTTGGTCCAGCATTGCCTGGAGCAGGCCATCTTCCCCAGGCGAGCCATGCAGGTTTATCAGGGCGAAATCGCAGCTAAGAGCCTTGGACAGCAATTGTCCAAACTCCAGGGCAGGGTCAAGAAATTCCACCTGGTGTCCGCTGGCCTGCAAAGCTGCTTGAATAACGCGGCTGCCCCGCAGGGATACTTCTCGCTCATTGGACCACCCCCCGGCTATCAAAAGGATACGCATTCAGGTCCACCTCCAGTGTTCTATTGAACAGATCTTCTATATTGCGCACCTGGGCGAAGGATCTATGCATCATCTCCACTCTGATTCTGGTTGTGCCGTAGCGCTGCAAAAGATCAGCAAATCGTTCCTGCAGGGTGACAATACGGTCATGCTTGACCCTTTTGTCTGCATATATCAGGCTTAAGGGCAAAACATGCTTTTCAATATCCAATGCCCCGGGCCAGTAAACATGATGCATTACTCCCTGGGCCATGGCCAGGTTATTAGTATGCTGCAGAACCCAGGCTGCTCCTATCTGGCTGTGATTGCCCCCGTATTTCAGTGTATAGGTCTTGGCCAGGTCGTGCAATAATCCTGCTGCGTATACTGTCTGCATATGAACCTGCAGGCGCTCTGATTTTAAGTGCATCAGCCTGGTTATTTCTGCGGCCACTAAAGCCACCAGTTGGCTGTGGATTCTGATGTGTTCCAGCATCCTGTATTGATCCCAGAGCTGGTAGCACTCCTGTGCAGAGGGGGTCCTGCCTTTGTCTAGTGCCAGGAAAGGCTGGGCCGGGAAAGAATCGCAATGCATAATTCTCCGCTTGCAGTTCTTATTGCTGGACTGGCAGCTGTTTTGATAGATATGGACTTTAGACATATTTCATGTCAAAAGTAAAGCCGGTTCTTGTCCTTAGCTCAGGAAAGGTGCCTATAACCGCCTAATACAATAATAAGGAATTTACATGCTGACTACAGGGCAGGATTTTGCTCAACCTGAAATCTGCGCCGGGTTTATCCGGGCCATTGGGCGGCAACTGCAGCAACCATACAGCTTCATGGAAGTCTGCGGTACGCACACCATGGCTATTTTTCAAAGCGGCCTGCGATCTATTTTGCCGGAAAACCTGGTGCATGTCTCTGGCCCGGGGTGTCCGGTCTGTGTTACTGCCCAGAGTGAGATCGATCTCTGTCTGGAGTTGGCTGGCAGGCCGGATGTCATCCTGGCCACTTTCGGGGATATGCTAAAGGTACCCGGCAGCAACAAAAAGAGCTTGCAGTCCATGCAGTCCGAGGGCGCAGTTGTCCGGGTCTGCTATTCCCCATTGCAGGCTTTGGAGCTGGCCAGGGAGAATCCAAAACAACAGGTGGTTTTTCTGGCAGTGGGCTTTGAGACCACAGCCCCGGCAGTGGCTGTGGCTGTACAAAAGGCTGCTGTTCAAGGTTTGGATAACTTCAGGGTGCTGGTCCTGCACAAGCTGCTGCCCCCAGCGCTTAAGCTGCTGGTGCAGGATCCGCAACTGGGCATCCAGGGTTTTATCCTGCCCGGACATGTCTCTGCAGTAATCGGCATGGAGCCCTACCAGTTTCTGGCTCGTGATTTTGGCTTACCAGGTGTCATCGCCGGATTTGAGCCTTTGGATATCCTGCAGGCCCTGTATTTATTATTGAGTATGAGGGATAAGGGCCGGGCTGAAATCCAAAATCAGTATACCAGGGCGGTCAGCCCCCAGGGCAATCCAAGGGCCATGCAGGTCATGCAGGAAGTGTTCAGGCCCACTGAGGGCAGATGGAGGGGCCTGGGCCGGATTTTGAACAGTGGACTGGCCCTGACAAACGAGTACAGGCGCTTTGATGCCCTGGAAACTTTTGGCCTCAGTCCGGCCCAGGAGGAGCAGACTACCGGCTGCAGGTGCGGGGAAGTTCTGCAAGGCAAACTAAGCCCTAAAGACTGCGGATTGTTCAAGAAGAGCTGTACTCCAGCCTCTCCGGTAGGGCCGTGCATGGTTTCCACAGAAGGCAGTTGTGCAGCATATTATAAATATGCCCTGACAGGGCATTGATTTTGCCCAAAGCAATGTGAACCAAGCCTTTTTTTGCTGGAAAGCTGTTTTGTATGAAACTAGATTTTGTTTTCTCCGTCTGCCCGCACTGAGATCCGGGGTCATCCCGGCCTAAGCCGGAGTCCAGCTCAGTGATATCTGGCTTGGGTTGCGGGTATAGCCTGCTCTGGGGACGAGTCTATGTCAAAAAAAATTCTTTTGGACCACGGTAGCGGTGGCCTGGCTGCACAAAGGTTGATCCGGGAACTGTTTGTTACTTATCTGGGCAATGAACTGCTGAACACCTTAGATGACGCCGCCTGTCTGCAAATGCAGGGTAAATTGGCCTTTAGCACGGATACCTATACTGTGGACCCTTTGTTTTTCCCAGGCGGGGATATTGGATCCCTGGCAGTGCATGGCACAGTAAATGATGTGGCCATGCTTGGGGCCAGGCCCAGGTTTTTGAGTTGCGGTTTCATACTGGAAGAAGGCTTGCCCCTGCAAGTGCTGGAAGATATTGTAGCCTCCATGGCCCGGGCTGCTCACATGGCCGGGGTGCAGGTGGTCACTGGGGATACCAAGGTGGTGCCCAAAGGCAAGGTGGATAAAATTTTCATTAACACCAGCGGCCTGGGCCAAATTGTTCCTGCTGATCCCCCGGCTGGAAACAAGGCCCGGCCCGGGGATGCGATCCTGATAAGCGGCAGTATTGGCGATCACGGCCTGGCAGTGATGGCGGCCAGGCAGGATTTAGGTCTGGAGAGCACTGTAAAAAGCGATTCAGCACCTTTAAATCATCTGGTGCTGGAGATCCTGCAACAGGTGCCCGGGGTGCATGTACTAAGGGACCCCACCAGGGGAGGTCTGGCCAGCACCTTGAACGAGATTGCGATTCAGTCTGGCTGTTCCTGCCTGCTCAGGGAAGAGGACCTGCCTCTAATTCCAGGTGTCAGCCAGGGCTGTGCCCTATTGGGTCTGGACCCCCTGTATTTGGCCAATGAAGGCAAGTTTATCTGTATCCTGCCTGAGGAAAAGGCCGGGCAGGTCCTGGAGATTATGCAGGCCCATGCTCTGGGCGGAAATGCAGCCCAGATAGGCGTGGTGCAAAAGGATGATCCAGGTCTGGTCATGCTGCGCACCAGGATCGGAGGGCACAGGATACTGTCCATGCTGGAAGGAGAGCAGCTGCCCAGGATATGTTAGACAGCGCAGGTTGCTCCAATTGTAGAGGCGGATTATATTGAGCTGGACGGTTTATACAGCACTTGCTATATCTGGTTTTAGTTGCAAGGTAAGCAGGGTCTGGATGTTTTACAGGGCAGGTGATAGCTGAGCTCTGGAATTGAAATACTTTAAGGAGGAAGGCTGTGGGCCAGACAATACGTTTCGGGGTTTCCCTGGATTCCGATCTGCTGGAAAAATTCGACAAACTTTGTCAGGATCGCTGTTATCAGACCCGTTCTGAGGCTATCCGGGATTTGATCCGCAAGGACCTGGTGCAAAAACAGTGGGAGGATGAGAACCAGGAGGTGGCTGGAACACTGACCCTGGTCTACAATCATCATCACAGCGACCTGGCCCAGAAGATGATTGAGCTTCAGCATCAGGCCCTGGAGGTCATTATAACTTCTCTGCATGTGCATATAGACACCCACAATTGCCTGGAAGTCCTGGTACTGCGCGGGCCTGCGCAAGAGGTGCGCAATATCTCCCAGCGCCTGATTTCCACCAGGGGAATTAAGCACGGCAAACTGAGTTTGTCCACAACAGGAAAGGACTTGTCCTAAATGCAAGATGTTCAGAACAGCCCTTCTGGGGTTTCTCTGTCCATTGACCGGGTAGGTGTCAAGAACCTGCGTTATCCATTGGTGGTGCGCTATAAGCATAATGGAGTCTTGCATACTGTGGCCCAAGTTGATTTGTATGTGGACCTGCCCGGCCAGTTCAAAGGCACCCATATGAGTCGCTTTATTGAAGCCCTTCAGGATTGGGCCGGTATTTTGGACTACCACAGCTTCAAACAACTCCTGCGCGATGTGCAGGTCAGGCTAAATGCCCGCCGGGCGCACCTTAGCTTTGGATTTCCCTTTTTCCTGGAGCAAAGCGCCCCCAAGAGCGGCAGCCAGGCTATGATGGACTATCAATGCATGTTTTCCGGAGAGTTAGAGGCGGGCCGGCCCAATATGTTCGTGGTGGTGGAGGTGCCGGTGATGACGGTCTGTCCGTGTTCTCTGGCTATCAGTGAGCAGGGCGCGCACAGCCAGCGTTCCGTGGTCAAGATCAAGGCCGGTTTTGACAGACTGCTTTGGCTGGAGGACCTGATCCATATCGCCCAAGAATCAGCATCCAGCCCGGTACATGCCTTGCTGAAAAGGGTGGATGAAAAGCATGTCACTGAGCAGGCCTTTGCCAACCCCACTTTTGTAGAGGATGTGGTGCGCAACGCAGCCCATCGTTTGCAAGGGCACGAGCAAGTACGCTGGTTCAAGGTGGAGGTGGAAAGCTATGAATCCATTCATAACCATAATGCCTATGCCTGCATTGAAACCCCAGCTTCTTAGCTGGGCTTATTGCTTTAAGTGCAGACAGGCTGGAACAGTTAAAGGGAAACATCTGGTTTTGGGCTGTCTTGAAAGCTGTTCAGCCTGCTGACCAGGTAGTGCACCAATTCTGCGGTGATGCCCCAGACCACTGCCTTAGGGGTCTGGTAGACAAAAATCCTGTGCTCCATGCCCGGCCAAGGACGACCATATTGCGGGGGCAGCCCAAGTTCTTCCACTGGCAGTTCAGCCCTGTTGCCTTCCTGATCAGTATAAATCGGTTTTATTTCCAGCTTCAGGTTGTAGATCAGGGGCTTGTTTTGCACAAACCATTGCACTGGAATCAAAAAAACCTCCTGCACCTCTTTTTTGTTAGGCTTCAGATCTGCCAGGTCCTGGATGGCCAATACAGCAAGAAAACTGTCTATGGTAATACCTCGAGGGGAGACAAAGGTGTCCAGATTGCCCTGAATATTGATCTTCTCCTTGCTGATTCCAAGTTCCTCTACAGTTTCCCGCAGGGCAGCCTGCAGGCAGCTCTGATCAGTACCTGGCTCAAATTCCCCGCCTGGAAAGCTGATTTCTCCACCTTGTCTGATATGGGCGGCTCTTTTTTGGAATAAGAAGTGGTATTGCCCCTGCTTTTGCACCAGAGGGATGAGCACTGCAGCGTTAAGGTATCTTGCCTTGTGCATTAACCCTGGGTGCCTGGGCAGGCCGGCGGCCAGGCTCTTTAATTGAGCATGGTCCATGTTTTTCCTGTATGGGTTTTTTAATGTATTTGGTTTCTGATTCCGCCAACAGTTACGATTCTGGTTTTTTTGTCTTTTGTTGCAGGAAAAATGAGTGTTCCGGGCCGGGAAAGGTCTGCTCCTGCACCTCCTGGCGGAACTGCTGCAGGGCTTTTTGCAGATCTTGTCCCAGGCTGGCGTACCTTTTGACAAATTTAGGAGTGAACCTTTCAAACAAGCCGGCCATATCGTGCAAGACCAATACCTGCCCATCGCAGTGCACCCCTGCTCCTATGCCTATGGTGGGTATGGACAATTTTTCAGTGATCCTGGCTGCAACCTCACTGGGAATAGCCTCCAGGACTATACTGAAGCATCCGGCTTCCTCCAGGGCCTGAGCGTCTTCCAAAAGTTTTTGTCCAGCTGCGGAATCCCGGCCCTGGACTTTGAAGCCTCCGAATTGGGCAGCACTTTGCGGTGTTAGACCCAAATGGCCTTGTACAGGGATCCCGGACTGGACCATGGCCCTGATCTGGGGCACAACACTCTGGCCTCCTTCCAGCTTGACCCCTTGGGCCCGGCCTTTTTGCAAAAATTTTCCTGCATTGCGCACAGCCTGCTCCACACTGGCCTGGTAGGACATAAAAGGCATATCTCCAATGAGCACTGAATAATTAGCAGCCCTGCTCACTGCCCGGGTATGGTGCAGCATCTCCCGCATGCCTATCCCCAGGGTGTCCTGCATTCCCAGGACCACCATGGCCAGGGAATCCCCGACCAGGATCATGTCTATTTTGCTTTGATCTACATAATAAGCAGTAGGGTAGTCATAGGCTGTGAGCATGGTCAGCTTGCGCTGGCCTTTGGCGGAGATGATTTTGGGGATGGTCATGGCTTCAGTCATGGGGACTCTCCTTTTTTAGGTTTAGTTCCTGTATGGTCCGGACCAGGTTGGCCAGGGTTTGATTGACTGGACAGTTCAGGCCCTGCTCTTGGCCGATCTTAACCAGAGCGCCATTGATGGCTTCGATTTCCGTTGGTCTGCCCCGCAGCAGGTCCTGGTGCATAGATGATATGTTCCTGGCTGTGGCCCTGGCTACAGCCAGAACCTGCTGCCGGGTTTTTTCCAGTCCCAGGATTAACCCCTTGGCCCGGGCTATAGCCAATCCTTCGCGCACAGCACTCAAAGCGATTTCCCGGGCCGGGCCTGATTCTGCAATCAGGCCGTTGGGCACTTGCAGAACCCCGGTCAAGGCATTGATGCCGGCATTGATAAGCAGTTTATGCCACAGTAAATGAATGGTCTCTGCTGTGGGCTGGGCCTCCAGTCCTGCCTGTTGAAAAACTTCTACTATTTGCTGAACTCTTTCTCCTGCAGGGGCTTCGATCTCGCCTATGTAGGTTGCCCCATCTCCGCCGTGCCTGATTTTTCCCGGCTGGAGATAAGTAGCACCCTGGGCTGTAATACCGGCCAGGACGTTTTGCCTGGGCACAGCTTGGGCAATGGTCTCCCAATTGCCGATTCCGTTTTGCAGGGTTAAAAACAGGGTTTTATTACTGCAGACAGGCAGAACGGAGTGCACCGCCTGCAGAGTGGAATAGGACTTGACCAGGACCAGTGCCAGGTCCGGGGCTTCATCCATTTGCTCCGGCCTGTTCAGGGCCTGCAGGTTGTGCCTGCTTATGCTCTGATCCATTTCCACGATCTGCAGGCCATGGTTCTGAATAGCCTGCATGTGCTGGGTGTTGGTGCTTATAAGGGAGACCCGGGCCCGGCTGCGGGACAGCCTGGCGCCCAACAGGCTGCCCAGGGCTCCTGCACCTAGAATCAAGATGTGCATATGCTAGTCGCCTGGTTATTGTTTGCTGGAGGGTTGCAAGATTAAAAATCAATTAATTCTTTTTTGCAGCAAATGAAAGTTATAGTCAAACCAGAAAAATTCATTTAGGAAACAGTCTGCGGTTCAAGTCCTGAACCAGGTCAGGGCAAAGCTGCAAAGGGTTTTGATCCAGGGACAAAACCTGCACTGCGCCCAGCAGAGAATTGGTCAGCAAGACGCAATCAGCTTGGCTCAGATCCTCTGGCCTCATTTTTTTTCTGTACAGGGCAAAGCCCATTTTTTGCAGTATTTGCAGGGCCTTTTCCTGCATGACCCCGGGCAGGACATGGGCGGAAACAGGTATGAGCACCCTAGTCCCTGATACGCAGAAGACATTGGCAGAGTTGGTCTCAGAAACGCTGTGGTCAGGGTTGAGGATCAGGGCCTCGTCCGCTCCTCTGGACTTGGCCCATTGCCCGGCGAGATGATAATAGAGATGGTTCATGCTCTTGTGCTCAGCCAGCCAGTTCTGCCTAGGCTCTGGATGGGTCAGCAGGTCCAGCCCGTTTTTTTGCAAGGTCTGCAGTCTGTGTTGATGGGGCCCGGCCCTGACCAGCAACTGATCGTCGAACAAAGGCTCCTGCTTTGCCCCTTTGGCAGCCAGGATCTTTACCGCAGCATTGCCCTGCTGCAGGGCATTGGCTTTTAATACTTGAGAAATTACTGTTTTCCAGGAAATGTCAGGAGGATTTGTGCCCCATAGAGCCAGCCAGGAATTGTGCAGGCGCTGCAGGTGTTCCTCCAGGTCCAAGACCCTGCCTTGAGAGGCAAGCATGGTCTCGAACAAGCCAAAGCCGTATTCAAATCCAGGTATCCAGGCTGGAATCATGGCTTGTTTTGCAGGCAGGATCCGACCATTTTGCCAGATATACTCCGGCTTGTCTTTTTTTTGGCCAGCCTCCCGGTAAAAAGCCTGCATCAAGGTCCGGCCTTTGTGCAGGGTCTCTTCGAATTCCAGCTCAGGGTCAGAATCAAAAACAATCCCCCCGCCAACGGAAAAAACCAGGCTCGAATTGCAGATGGTAGCTGTGCGGATGGCTATGGACAGGTCCATATCTCCGGCAAAAGAGAAATAACCCAGGGACCCGGTATAGACATGCCTGGGATTGGGTTCCAGTTCATCAATGATCTCCATGGCCCTGACTTTTGGGCAGCCGGTGATGGAGCCTCCGGGAAAGGCCGCCCGAAGGAGGTCCACGCAGGTTTTGTCCTGGGCCAGCTCGCCTTGGATGATGGAAACCAAGTGAAACACGTTTTGATATTCCTCCAGTCTTTTGTGCTCCCGAACCTGGACTGAGCCTGCCTGGCAGACCTTGCCCAGGTCGTTGCGCAGCAGGTCCACAATCATGGAAAGCTCAGCGTCATCCTTGGGGCTGTGCAATAGTTCATGGGCATTGGCCTGGTCCCGGCCCTGGTCCGAGTCCCTGGGCCGGGTGCCCTTGATGGGCCTGGACTCTACATAATTATCCCTTTTGAACAGAAACCTTTCAGGCGAGCTGGAGATAATCTGGTGCCCGGAGCAGTTCAGGTAGGCAAAAAAAGGTGCTGGGTTGCGTTTAAACAGTGTTTGCAGCAGGCTGAAAGCGCGGCCCTGGAATTCCAGTTTGAACCTCTGTGCTAGATTGACTTGGTAAACATGG
The DNA here is from genome assembly GCA_964562725.1 of uncultured Desulfohalobiaceae bacterium. GTDB lineage: Bacteria > Desulfobacterota > Desulfovibrionia > Desulfovibrionales > Desulfothermaceae > CAZBUB01. Next base: position 11,930 of record CAZLUR010000038.1, read on the forward strand.
CCGTCTTTGATGTACTCCCGGATTTTTTCAATGCTTTGCAGGTAATGGGAGTGCTGGAAATTGGAGGCTGGTTTTGATTTGGAGCGCACAGGCTCCAGGTCAGGGGCAGGCTGCTGCAGGGTTTGCAGAAAAAATTCTTTTGCCCGGGACCAGGAACCCATGTTTTCCAGTTCAGGCAGGCAAAGCCTGTATTTACCGCTGGCAAGATCCTGGAGCAGGAGGGCTTGAGGAGCAAAAAGGCATAGATCAGGCAGGCCCAGGTCGTCCATGGTGGTCCGGGGTAAGTCCTCCAGCCTGTGATTGAGGTCATAGGCCAGATACCCCAAAAGACCAGCCTCTAAAGGCAGCTCTGGAGCTTGCCGGGAGATGCTGTAATAGGAAAGAAGCTTGTCCAGGACATCCAGGGGATCTGCCTGGAAAGATTGTTTATGTCCTGCAGTACTGAGTTGGATGTCCTGGTTTTTACTCTTAAGGCAGAGCCAAGGCCTGAGACCCAATATATTGTAATTTGCACTGTCCTGACTGCCTCCGCTTAAAAGCAAGACAGTGCCCGGCAGTGATGAGAATCTGGAGGCTATCTGCAGGAAATCCTGCTCAAGGTGCAGCTCAAAGCAGTGTACTGCCTTGATCTTTCCTGTTTTTCTGATAATTTCTTGCATGATACATCTTTTCCTGCTGCAGGAAGTTTTGCATGATTAGCAGGCCGTCCTGGGTCAGAAAACTCTCTGGGTGAAATTGTACTCCAAAAAGCGGTAGCTCAGGGTGCTGCAGGCCCATGATCACCTGGTCCTGACTTGAGGCTGTGATTTGCAGGGGGCTGTCCGGACTGAGGCGGACCTGCAAAGAGTGATAGCGGGCAGCGGAAAACGGATTGGGCATCCCTTTGAAGAGCCCGGCATTTTTGTGCTGCACCAGGCAGGTCTTGCCGTGCACAGGCCATGGAGCACGCAGCGTGCTGCCCTTGTAAAACTCGTTGATGCACTGCAGACCCAGACAGACCCCCAGCACAGGCAGCTCCCTGTGCAAGAGCTCTATGGCCGGGATGGAGATCCCTGATGCAGAAGGGTCCTTGGGTCCCGGGCTGATCAAAAGGTAGTCAAAGCTGAGGTCCTGGATCTGTTGCAAAGTGATTTTGTCGTTCCTGAAGACCATGGGGCTAAGCCCCAGGCAGAGCAGCATCTGCACCAGGTTGTAAGTAAAGGAATCATAATTGTCTATGACCAGGATTTTGTGCATGGCTAGTCCTAATAAAGGCGAATAAAAAAGCCATCCAACATGAGTCTGGATGGCTCAGGGCCTAGGGCATAACTCATTCCATTTTCCGGTGTGTTATATCAGTTAGCACCTGCCAGGCAGACAGTTAGCGCTCAGATATGGATCTGCATAACCTGACTTCGGTCAGGGGTCAAGCCATTCATTTAGCTGCTGCTGGCTTGTTGCCAGGTTTTGACTTCTAAAATAGCCTTGGCTAACCTATTTAAAAAAGAGGTCTAGAATATGGGTCTGGAGATCGAGATTAAGTTCAGGGTCCAGGAATTTGAACATGTTAGGCAGAAATTGCTACAGGCAGGGGCAGGATTTTCAGCCCGCTATTTCGAGCAAAACCTGGTCCTGGATACTCCGCAAAGAGAGCTAAAGGAAAAGGATCTGCTCCTGCGGCTGCGCAAGGCCAGGAGCAATGTGCTCTGCTTGAAACAAAGGCCCAGGAGCCTGGGCAGCGCTACAGACAACCCCAGATTCAAGATTTATTCCGAGCAGCAAAGCGAGTTCAAAGATCCGGACCAGCTGGAATCAATACTGGGCCATCTGGGCTTTCAGCCTGTGTTTAGATACGAAAAGGTCCGGGAGAAATGGAGCGTATCGGACTGCTTGGTCTGTCTGGACTTGCTGCCCTTTGGCAGGTATATAGAACTTGAAGGGGATCAGCAGCAGATCATGAATTGTGTGCAGCTGTTGGGCCTGGATCTGGACAAGGGCCTGGCCAAGACCTATTATGAATTACACCAGGAATACAGGCAGGCCAGAGGTTGGCCCCAGGAAGAGTCTTTTGTTTTTTCCGAACCAGAGAGGTCAGAGCTGATTGAACAAAATCAAGGTTTGTGCTAAACTAAATCCAGATATGCAAAACAGTTCATTTGCCTTAAATGTCAGGGATTCAAGCGGGTTTGATTCCGGAGCTTTACCCTTTACATAGTTTTTATAGGAATTATTATTAGGTTAGAGCCTGGAAACAAGGAGAACAGAGTAATGAATTTACCTGATTTCAGACCTGAACAAGAACCAGAGGTGGTGGAGGAACTGCAGGAACCACCCAAGTATAAAGTTTTGTTGCACAATGACGATTATACCACAATGGAATTTGTGGTTTATATTTTGCAGACTGTGTTTTCCAAGCCCGAGGCTGAAGCAGTGCAGATCATGCTTAACGTGCATAGAAACGGTGTGGGAGTCTGTGGTTTATACACTGCAGAGGTTGCGGAAACAAAAGTGGCCCGGGTCCATTATTTATCCAAAAAGGAAGGTTATCCATTAAAATGTACCATGGAAGAGGTATAGATTATGCTAAGTAGAGATTTGGAAAAGGTTTTTGCCCTTGCAGTACGCGAGGTTAGGACCAGGCACCATGAGTTTTTGACCTTGGAGCATGTGCTTTATGCTTTCTTGTTGGACAACAAAGCAAAGAACCTTCTTTATAATTGTGGTGTAAATGTAAACCGCTTGCGCAACCAGCTGGAAAGATACTTTATTGAGCACCTGGAGGTTTATCCAGAGGGTCAGGCCAAGGAAGTTATCCAGACTTTAAGCGTGCAAAGGGTGCTGCAGAGGGCAATAGTGCATGTGCAGTCCTCGGAAAAGGGCAAGGTGGAATTGGGAGATTTTTTGGCCTCGATCATGGAAGAGCAGGATTCCTACGCGGTCTATTATTTGAAATCCCAGGGCGTGGAGCGCCTGGATATACTTGAGCATATTGCCCACGGTCAGCAAGAGCAGCCCCAGGACAGTTGCAATGCCTGTCAGCAGGACAAGAATTCTTATCTGTCCAAGTATGCTCAAAACTTGGTGCAGCGGGCCAAAAAAGGTGACATCGATCCCTTGATCGGCCGCAGGCAGGAGGTGGAGCGCACCATACAGGTTTTGTCCAGGCGGCGAAAGAATAATCCATTGTATGTGGGTGATCCTGGCGTAGGCAAGACTGCCATGGCCGAGGGTCTGGCCTTGAGAATAGCCAACAAAGAAGTACCGCAACCCTATGTGGATACCGAGATCTTTGCTCTGGATATGGGGGCCCTGTTAGCCGGGACCAAGTTCAGGGGGGACTTTGAGTCCAGGCTGAAGGGAGTGATAAATGAATTGACCAAAATGGGCTCTAAAGCGATTTTGTTTATCGATGAGATCCATACAGTAGTCGGTGCCGGGGCCACCAGCGGGGGCTCCCTGGATGCTTCCAATATTCTTAAGCCTGTTCTGGCCTCTGGAGAGTTGCGCTGTATTGGTTCCACTACCTATGAAGAATACAAGAACCTGTTTGAAAAGGATCGGGCCCTGTCCAGACGTTTTCAGAAAATTGAAATCTCTGAGCCAACCCCTGAGGAGAGTGTGGCTATTTTGCAGGGCTTGAAGACTTATTATGAAAAGCACCATCATGTGCGTTATACCAAGAGTGCCTTGCAGGCTGCAGTGGATCTGACCACCAGGCATTTACCTGACCGCTACCTGCCGGATAAGGCCATTGATGTTGTGGATGAGTGCGGGGCCTTGCTCAGCCTGGACACAGGCAAGCACAGGAGAAAGCAGATTACGCCCAAGGATGTGGAGAATGTGGTGGCCAATATTGCGCGGGTCCCAGTGCAGAGGGTAGGCAGCTCGGACCGGGAGAGGCTGCATGATTTGGATCAGAAGCTGTTGCAGGTCATATTCGGCCAGGACCATGCAGTGCACATGCTGGCTCAGGCAATTAAACGTTCCAGAGCCGGCCTGCGGGAGGAAACCAAGCCCATGGGCAGTTTCTTGCTGGTCGGACCCACTGGAGTGGGCAAGACAGAGCTCTCCAAACAGCTGGCGGAAATCCTGGGTGTGCATTTTCTGCGCTTCGATATGAGCGAATATATGGAGCAGCATGCGGTGGCCAGGCTGATTGGTGCGCCTCCAGGTTATATCGGGTTTGACCAGGGCGGATTACTTACTGACAATATCCGTAAGCATCCCTATTCTGTGCTTTTGTTGGATGAAGTAGAAAAGGCCCATCCAGATCTGTTTAACATATTACTGCAGGTCATGGATTATGCTACCTTGACTGACAATGCCGGCCGCAAGGCTGACTTTAGACATGTTATTTTACTTATGTCTTCCAATATCGGGGCCAGGGAAATGAGCAGCCAAAGCATCGGCTTTGGCCAGGCCAAAAGCGAGGACCGGGCGCACAAAGGGGTCCAGGCCGCAAAAAAGCATTTTTCTCCAGAGTTCAGAAACAGGCTGGACGCAATTGTGCCTTTTAATTCCTTGACCCAGGATCTGATGGAGAAGATTGTGGACAAGGATATTAAAGAGCTTAATAAGCAATTGAAAGAAAAGAAGATTCATTTGGAGCTTTCCCCGGAGACCAGGACCTGGCTGGCTGAGAAGGGTTTTGATCCGGACTACGGGGCTAGACCCCTGGCCAGGATTATCCAAAGCGAGATAAAAGACAGGCTGGCGGATGAGATTTTGTTCGGCGCCCTGCAAAGCGGGGGGCTGATCAGGGTCGATCTGCAGCAAGACAAAGACCAGGAGCCTGAATTGGAGTTCAACCTGCAGGAAAAAGAAACTGCATAAGTAGAAGCCTATATTGGTGCTGCAAGTACATTGCCGGTAACAAATAAACCCCCGGCCTTTCGAGGACCGGGGGTTTGTTTGTCAGGACAATAATCAGGTCTTTTAAAATATCCCTGTAATTGGTTTCCGGGTGGCTAAAAATCTACTTGCAACCTAGCCTGCAGGATGTTTGCCTGGTCATCATCTAAAATGTCCAGGATTTCTTCAGTAGTAGTTTTTTCCGCTGCTCCGGCTGTAGGGGCAAAGGCAAATATAAAGGCCAGTATTGCTGTTGCGATAAGCATAGCCAGATTAGTAAAGCCTGATGAATTTTTGAAGTGTCCCATTTTGTTTCCTTGTACTGTCTGAGTTCGTATTTGTCTTATCAGTTTGAATTTATTGCCTTAACCTTGAACTTTGAACCTTGGACTTTGAACCCTCAAGGTAATAAAATAAAATACACTTGCAGGCAAGCCCAGCAGCCTTGCTTCTGTCTGCTGAAACTAATCCGGTTTAGTGGAGCATGCGCTGGGAATATAATATCTCTGGCCCAGCTCCCTTTCGGCCAGGGAAAACATCAGAGAAGAGCGCCGGCAGGCCTAGAGTCAAGCTGTAGGGCCATATCTTGACCGGAATGTACATTGCAGGATATATATAAGAGAATGCATATCCAATCATAGATTACTACCCGTATGATCCTGAGGCATTTGAATCAGGAAAGGTGCGCTTTTCCAATCCAATAACCCGGTGGAAGAAGGCTTTTCAGAGATTTTGAAGCTTTTTTCTCTCCTGAATATGACCAGCTCACAAAACCCGGGATACATTATGCGTTTTTTCAATACCGCCGGTCCGGTTGACTGCCACAGGCATTATTGCCTGCCGCCCCTGGAGCGTTTGGATCTCCCTGAAGTGGAGATGCTAATTGCTCAGCAGAAGTATTTTGTGCTGCATGCCCCCAGGCAGACGGGCAAGACCAGCTGCCTTTTGGCCTTGATGGATTATCTCAACAAGCAGGGCAGATACCTGGCCGTGTACTGTAATGTGGAACCGGCCCAGGCAGCCAGGGAAGACGTGGCCCAGGCCATGAACGATATTCTCCGCGAGATGGCTCGCAGTGCGCAGATCTATCTCCAGGATAATTTTTTAGATGAGAAGAAATACCATTTTTTGGAGCGCGGCGGACATGGAACTGCCTTGAGCTCAGCCTTGAGTGCATGGGCTGAAACAGCAGACAAGCCTCTGATTATCCTCATGGATGAAATCGATTCCCTGATCGGCGATACCCTCATTTCCGTGCTTCGCCAGCTGAGGGCTGGGTATTCGCGAAGGCCGGAGTATTTCCCCCAATCCATTATCCTCTGTGGTGTCCGGGATGTGCGGGATTACCGCATCCACTCCAGTTCTACAAAGGAGATCATCACCGGGGGCAGCGCCTTCAATATCAAGGCCAAATCTCTGCGTCTGGGGGATTTTATTCAACTAGAGGTTGAGTCCTTGCTTATGGAGCATACCCAGGAAACAGGGCAGGAGTTCACCCCTGAAGCAAGATCCTGTATCTGGCATTTGAGCCAGGGCCAGCCCTGGCTGGTCAATGCCTTGGCCTACGAGACCTGCTTTGAGATGAAAGAGGGTCGGGACCGGTCTTTGCCTATAGCTAAGGAAATGGTGGACCAGGCTAAGGAGAATCTTATTGCCCGGCGAGAGACGCATCTGGATCAGCTGGGGGACAAGCTGCAGGAAGAGCGGGTGCAGAGAGTGATTGCACCCATGTTGGAAGGCCGGGACCTGGAGGTCCGTCTGGATGACCTGCAATATGTGCAGGATCTGGGATTGATCCGGGACACCTCCAAAGGGCCGCAGATCACCAATCCCATCTATGCGGAGATCATTCCCCGGGAGCTGACCGTCAGTCAGCAGGCCAATCTGGAGGCCCGGTATGATCATGCCTGGTATGTTCGGTCCGATGGATCCCTGGACATGGATAAGCTTATCTCCGCCTTTCAGGAGTTCTTCCGGGAACACGCCGAGGCCTGGCTGGAGCGCTTTGCCTACAAGGAGGCCGGGCCACAGCTTCTGATGCAGGCTTTCTTGCAGCGGGTGGTCAACTCCGGGGGCCGTGTGGAGCGGGAGTTCGGCCTGGGCCGGATGCGGACAGACCTTTTGGTCCTCTGGCCGCTGACCGAGGCAAAGCCCGGGAAGCCCTCCTGGACCAGGTGGCAGGGTCTGCTGCAAAAGGCGGTCATTGAGCTGAAGATCCTGCATAAGAGCCTGGAGCAGACCATTGAGGCTGGCTTGAGGCAAACCTGGGAGTACATGGATCGCTGCGAGGCCCAAGAAGGGCACCTGATCGTCTTTGACCGCCGGGAGGAGGTGCCCTGGGAGGAGAAGATCTTTAAGCGGGTAGAGGAGTATAAAGGGCAGCTGATCACTGTCTGGGGCATGTAAGCAAACGGATGATCACCGCACCCACCGCGGGGCTGCCTATCGCAGCAAACATTGGATTAAAAGCACATATGCTGGCTTACGGGCCTCAGAAAAAACTTCCGCGCTCCTATACGGTCTACAGAGCAATCAGGCTGGCTGGGCTGCTCCTGGATCAAAACCCACTAGAACATCGTCCCCTGCCAGTATCCCTGATTCTAAAGCCTCCTGCCGTTTTATAATGGACCTAATTGGGAAACCTATATCCAGAAGGACCTTGATCTGCCTGTCTTCAGCAGTCATCTGCAGCACCTTTCCCGGGTAGAGCTGACTGCTGGGGATATCTACAGCCTGCTGCAGGCTGTAGATGCGCACCTTTTCAGGGTTGAGCAGCACCCTGCAGGGCCCTTCCTCTCCAGACTGGGTTTCTAGCTGCACCTGGTCTTGGATGATGCAAATTTTTTGCCGGCCCCGGCGTTCGATTCTAGCTGTCAGAAGATTCTCTCCTCCAGGGCCGGTTAATTTACCCTCAAAGAGAAAGATTTTGTTTTCTGCCAGTCTGGACGCTTCCAGGCTTTTATGGGTGGAGAAAATGATTGTCACGTTTCTTTCCAGGCGAATGCTTTGGATCACTTTCTCAATCACCGCCTGGTTCTCTATATCTACACTGGCTGTAGGCTCATCAAAAAGCATGACCTCCGGGGAGCAGGCCAAGGCCCGGGCAATGGCCACTCTCTGGGTTTCCCCCCCGGACAGAAGATGGGCCTGGCTATCTGCAAAACCTTGCATACCCACCATTTCCAGGCATTGCAGGGAGATCTTTCTGCGATTATCTTTGGCTACACCGCGCACCTTGAGCCCGTATTCCACATTTTTCCTGACTGTAGTGCTGAACATGATGGGCTGCTGATCTACCAGGACAATCTGGCGGCGCAGTTCAGCCAGGGAATTGTTTTTCCAGCTGACCGGCAGGTTCTTATAATAGACGGTTCCGTTTGCAGGAGGCCTTAAAAGGGCCAGGATGTGCAGAAGGGTTGTCTTGCCCGATCCATTGGGTCCAAGCAGGGCGTAGCTGTTTCCTGCGTCAAGCCTGAGCTCTCCTATATCCAGGACAGTGCGCCCCTCAAATGCCTGTTTAATAGCTTGCAAGGCATAAAGGCTCATCTGGCGCCCCCGTAACGGCCCTGCACCAACTGCATCATAATATTCATCAAAAGACTTACGGTGAGCAGGATGATCCCTAGGGCTACAGCCAGGACAAATTCGCCCTTGTTGTGCTCCAGGGCCATAGCTGTGGTCATGGTCCGGGTAAAGCCCTTGATATTGCCGCCCAGCATCATGGCAATGCCGATCTCGGCGATGACCCGCCCGAAAGCGGCGATTACCGCCCCCGAGAATTCCGAATCGGGCTTCCCGCAAAACGCCCAGGGGGATGC
>CAZLUR010000039.1:0-20225 GCA_964562725.1 uncultured Desulfohalobiaceae bacterium
GGCTGGATGAACTCTTGCAGCTTGGAGAGGCCAGTGACCCAGCGCTGTACAAATTCTGTGTGGTAGAGCTTTTCCTTGAGCAAAACATGGATCAAGGCGTAGTTCAGGGCCAGATCTGTTCCAGGCCGGATCATCCAGAAGCGATGGGCCTTAGTGGCGGTAACCGAGGCCCTGGGGTCTATATATGTCAGCTTGGCTCCATTATCCAAGGCATCCATGACCTGGTTCAAAGGCTTGACTACTATAGCCTCGAACATGTTCCTGCCGTAGAAGATTAGCTGCTTGGCCTGGGAGTAGTCCATGTTCAGCTGGCCGTCTGTATACCCGAACAAGGAACGGCAGGCGGTGTTGATGGAGCCCTTGCACAAGGCGTCATGGGTAAAGTGGTTCGGAGAGCCCAAGGCCTTGAGGAAGGTCTTGCTGACATGGGTGCTGAGCTGGGTGCGCTCACCCAGGACAATGCTTTTGCCCCCGTGTTTTTCGATCACCTTTTGCAGGCCCTGGGCGGCATAATCCAAGGCCTCTTCCCAGCCGGCCTTGCGCCACTGCCCAGAGCCTCTGGGTCCGGTGCGGATAAGAGGGTACTGCAGACGCTGGTCATCGTTGACCAGGGCCTTGCCTGCCACCCCGCGGGAGCAAAGGCTGCCTGCCATGGCGGGCAGGTGGGGATTGCCCTGGATAAACTGCACCTGGCCGTTTTCGACACTGACCTTGATCGGACAGCGTCCAGTGCACATAAAGCACAAGCTATAGACTTCTTCTGGCATGCTATTGCCTCCTGGTAATGCTTTGTCTGGTATTTGGCTCTAGCTCATTATGTTGCGCATATCATTTAGGCTGTTTCAGCTTTCTTTGCAGGCTCAGGGGAACTATTACTGAGATTTTTAGGATCATGCAGATCCGCCCAAGTATAATATTTTTCTTCTTCCTGGTCGGAGCCTGTCTTGGGCTGGGGCAAGAAGCGCTTGCGGAGCTTGGCTGCCAGGATCCTGGTCAAAATATATATGAGCAAAAAGACTGCAGTGTAGTTCAAGCTATCCCCTAGCAATGGCATTGAGAAGAGCAGATCGAAATCCAGATGTCCGAATCTGAAGCCAAGCCAACCCAGGGCAAAAGGCACGGGCCATAGAGATGAGGAAAACGTGGCTATGCCGGCAAAGAATGATTTGCCAAAGGCCTCGTTGGCTAAATAATTTGCCGCCTTGAAGTTCTCTTTGCTTTTATCCATCAAGGCCCGGATGGATAAGCTTTGATTGCGCAACATTGCTTTTTTCTATTCCTGGTAATGATTCCAACATCCTGATCATGGAAGAGACAGGCACGGGTAAAGAATTTTTCGGTCACGCCAAGGGCGTTTATACCGGGGCTACTGAAGTCAAACAGCGATAGATCGAGCTCGTTTAGGGGGGTACACTATTCCTGGACGAGATTGGGGAGTTGGCTTTGGTCTTGCATGAAAAGTTCTTGCGCTTTTTGCAGGAAAAGATCATTGTACGCTTAGGCTGCAATAAGAGGCGGAAAGTGAACGCGCCTATCATTGTCGCTACAAACAAGGATCTGGAGGAGGAGATTAAAGTAGGGAACTGGCGTGAGGATTTGTTTTACAGGTTGAATGTTATAAGTTTGGTGACGCCGCCTCTTCGGGAACGGAAGGACGGTATCCCTTTATTGGTCGAGAAACAGGAGGGCAACAACTTTGGGCTTGACCTGAAGTTTTTTAGGTTTAGAATTCCAGCACATTGCCTTTTTGGAGGTATTTAACCCATGAACTCTGCAAATCAAGGCTCGAGTGAAGGCTTACTTATTCCCGCAGCCTGCGCTCCACGCAAATGCTTGGTTTTGGGGGGTAAACGAGGTCTTTTAGGCCAGGCTCTGGTTTATGTGCTGCGCAAGAAGGGCTACGCTGTTTTGGAGCACGGGGTGCGGGAAGTGAATATCTTTGACACTCAGGCTTTATGCACTTATCTGGATCAAATTCAGCCGGACTGTGTGTTGAACACTATAGCCTACACCCATGTGGATCTGGCGGAACAAGAGCCGGAGATGGCCTTTCGCCTGAACAAGGTCTTTCCGCATATCCTGGCCAATATAACTGGAAGCAGAGGTATCTATCTGGTCAGTTATAGTACGGATTTTGTTTTTGACGGCCTTAAGCAGGCCCCCTATAACCCAGAGGATGAACCCCACCCTATATGTGTCTACGGCAGCAGCAAGCTGGCTGGCGAACGTGAACTACTGGCTTTGGCCCAGCCCAATTTACTAATAATCCGTACTTCTTGGCTGTTTGGGCCCTGGAAGATGAACTTTGTGCGCCATGTCCTGGAGCTAGCTGAGCAGGACAGAGTCCTGCCAGCAGTACATGATCAGGTGGGATCGCCCACCTATACTTTAGACCTGGCTTATTATACTGCAGAACTCATACAGCAAAATGCAACCGGGATATTCCATGTCTGTAACAGCGGCCTGGCTAGCTGGTGCGAGTTAGCTGCCGAGGCCTTGAATGCTGCCGGCAGGAATTGTCAGGTCCAGGCCCTGACTTCAGACCGTTTGCCGCAAACTGCAAAAAGACCTGCCTATTCGGTGCTGGACAATACCAAGTACAGTAAGCTTAGCGGCAAAAAACCAAGACCTTGGCCCCAGGCCCTAAGGGATTATCTGTTTTGCTTTGAGTCCGGGCATATGGCTTTGGAGGACTGACAGCCATTTCCTAAGTGAAAAAATGCTCTATCAACCCCTTGTCAAATTCGGGTCTTGCCTATAATATATTTTCTGCGGGCGGTTAACTCAGTGGTTAGAGTGCCATCTTCACACGGTGGAAGTCCGGGGTTCAAATCCCTGACCGCCCACCATCTGTTTTTGCAGGGCCCTGTTTTGCAGGGCTTTTTTTTGTTCAACACTTTTTGGGGATCTGGCATGCAGTTGGTACTTTTTGAGCCTCAGATACCGCCTAATACAGGCAGTATCGCCAGGCTCTGCGCAGCAACTGGCACGGTTTTGCACCTGATTAAGCCTTTGGGCTTCAGTCTTGAGGACCGTTACTTAAAAAGGGCAGGCCTGGACTATTGGCCCTGGGTCAGGCTTAAGGTATGGCTGGGATGGCAGGAATTCAACAGCAATCTGCAAGCAGATTCCAGGATTGTGCTTACCAGTGCCAGGGCCAGGGAGTCTTTTTTTAGCTACCGCTTTAGAGGGGATGAATATCTGGTCCTGGGCCCTGAAAGCCGAGGCCTGCCAGATTGGCTTTTGCAGACCTATCCTCTGCATCTGAGGGTGCCTATTTTGCAGGAACAAGCGGTGCGCAGCCTAAATCTGGCTAATGTGGCTGCGATTTGCATCTATGAATGTCTGCGTCAAACCAAGAAGCTCTAACCCATGTCAGCCATTTTGCCTTTGCCAGCCTTTATTTTGGACCTCCTGTTTAAGGACCCGCCGCATTGGCCGCATCCAGTACGCTGGATAGGCAGCTGCCTGGATTTTCTGGAAAGATTGTGTCTGCGTCAGAAAGTGCTTAGCTTGAAACAGTCTGGCGTTATCGCCCTGGGTTTGCTAATTATCTTGGTCTTTGTTTTGCTTGCTCTGCTTACTGCCTTGCCTTATCTGGGCTATATCCTGGCCTTGTATTTTGCCTATTCCGGGCTTGCCCTGGGGGGGCTGCTGCAAAGTGCAGGTCAGGTCATAGGCAATTTGGAGATGGACAACCTAAAGCTGGCCAGGGTTGAGCTGGGCTTTTTAGTCAGCAGGGATACCAGCTCTATGACTCGTGAGGACATATATAAGACTCTGGCCGAGACTGTAGGCGAAAACTTTAATGACGGTTTTGTAGCGCCCATGTTTTATCTTTGCCTGGGAGGACCAATTCTGCTGTGGGTCTATAAGGCTGTGAGCACCATGGACTCCATGTGGGGCTATAAATACGATCATTATCAGGATCTGGGCTGGGCTGGGGCAAGGTTGGATGATGTCCTGGCCTGGATCCCTGCCAGACTGAGCGCAGGGCTGATTTTGCTTGTGGCTTCTTTTTATGGTCTGAATTGGAAAAAGACCTGGCAGAATATCAGGCAGCAGGCCAGAAGAATGGATAGCCCAAATGCAGGTTGGCCTATGGCTGCAGCAGCCTGGAGTGCGGGTGCGCAAATGGGGGGGTGGTATGTTTACCAGGGACAAAGAGTGCAAAAGGCGAGTCTGGGACCATCTGGGTTTGTCTGGTCTATGCACAAGCTGCGCAGACTCTTGCGTTTGCTGCTGTTGGCTGGCTGGTTGACAACATTTGTTGGCCAGATCTGGGCTTGGTTCTGGTTTGGATAGTAGATTACATCCTTTGATCTCTCGCGCTAATCTTGAGTCGATTTGTTAGCAGAACTTAAAAAAGGGCATAATATTTTCAAGGTGCGGTACTAGCTCAGCAGGTCTCGCAGTAATTGCCTGTCTTGGTGTTCCTGGGGCTTGGTTGACTTGAGGAGACTGGCCAGGGAGGCTTCATCTTCCGGCGGAGCAGGGCAGGAAATATAGTTGGCTATGCTGCCTACTGCCTGTTTTAGGTGGGCATCACTGTTGTAAACCGGGACCAGGTTGTATTTTTTGCGCAAAGCCTGATAGGCAGCCTCCAGCTTGGGCTTGAATTTGCCTTGCGATTCCTGGTATTGTCCATTTAGAATGTTCAACGAATTCATCTCCAGGCCGTGCAGATAAGGCAAGATCTTTTCTGCCTGCGGGCTCAGCCTGCCTGTCCAGCGAAAGGCATGGGCCAGGAAAGCAAAGGACTGCTCCCAGACATGGTCCAGCTTGTTACGCAGAGCATTGAAGCTGATTCCAAAGGGGAATTTCAGGGCCTGGTTAGGAGTAATCAGCACCAGATCCACCTCCTCGGCTAATGTAATCTCCAGCCCGCTGTATATGGCTATATCAGGAAAATGTTTCTGCAGTTCCTGGACCTCCTTGCTTGACCACTGGATCTGGTGCTCGGTGATGACCACAGCCTGCAGCCCTTTGTGCAGGGCCTGATCCAGGGCCTGTTCTGGGGCAAGCAAAGAACAAGGGGAATATCTTCTACTATGTAAATGACAGTCAATATACATGCTAGGTTGCTGTTGCAATCAGATCAGATTTAAATATTGTTAGTCTAAGGAGATGATCATGTCAATTCATACCTTGGCTGGGCAGCCTGTTCCACCTGAGCAATTGCCTAATATTCCCAGACTGATTAGCGCCTATTATACCTTATGTCCAGACCCTGAGAACCAGGAACAGCAAGTGGCTTTTGGTACCTCCGGGCACCGGGGTTCTGCCTGGGGCAGGAGCTTCAATCAGGACCATATTTTGGCCTTGGCCCAGGCAATTTGCGAGTTTAGACAAGCCCAGGGTTATACCGGACCTTTGTTCATGGGCAAGGATACCCACGCCCTGTCCGAGGTTGCATTCTTGTCCGCCTTGGAGGTCTTTGCTGCCAACAAGGTTCAGGTTTTGATTCAGGAAAAGATGGGCTATACTCCTACTCCGGCAGTCTCTCGGGCAATCGTGGATTTCAATCGGGACAGGAAAAAGAGCCTGGCTGACGGGGTAGTGATCACCCCTTCGCACAACCCTCCAGAAGACGGTGGCTTCAAATATAATCCGCCCCAAGGCGGACCTGCAGATACCAGGACCACCAACTTGATCCAAGATCGGGCCAACCAGATACTGCTGACCAAACTGCAGGGAGTGCGCAGAATACCCTGGGAGAAGGCCCTGCGTTCTGAGTGCGTGCAGGAGCATGACTTTGTTCGCAGCTATGTCTCGGGTCTAGGGCAGATCCTGGATATGCAGATTATAGCCTCTTCCGGGCTCAAAATCGGTGTTGATCCCATGGGTGGATCTGGCCTTGATTATTGGGATGTGATTTCAGAGCGTTATGGCCTGGACCTGGAGGTGGTCAACCGCAGGATAGACCCTGCTTTTGGCTTTATGCCTTTGGATCGGGATGGCAAGATCCGCATGGACTGTTCTTCAAAGTATGCCATGGCCAATCTGATTACGCTCAAGGACAAATTTGATATCGCCTTTGGTAATGACCCTGACTATGACCGGCACGGGATAGTAACCAAAAGTGCAGGATTAATGGATCCCAATCATTACCTGGCAGCAGCAGCCTGGTACCTGTTTAGTACTAGAAAAGATTGGTCCAGGCAGACTGCTTTGGGTAAGACTTTGGTTACCAGTTCCATGCTGGACAGGGTGGCCGGGCTTTTAGACCGGGAACTCCTGGAAGTGCCTGTGGGCTTCAAATGGTTCGTGCCTGGGCTTTTAGGCGGTAAATTGGGTTTTGCTGGAGAGGAAAGCGCAGGTGCTTCTTTTTTGCGCCTGGATCAAAGCCCTTGGTGTACTGATAAGGATGGGCTGATTATGGATCTTTTGGCTGCTGAGATGACCTCCAGGATGGGCAGGGATCCTGCTCGGATTTACCAGGAGCTGGAAGAGCAGCTGGGAGTCAGCCATTATAGACGCCTGGATGCCCCGGCAACTGCCAAACAAAAAGAGGCCCTGAGCAGCCTGGCTGCAGAGGACGTACCTGATCTGGAGCTGGCAGGGGAGGAGATTACGGCTAAGCTGACTAAGGCTCCAGGAGATCAAAATCCCATTGGCGGACTTAAGGTTTGTACCAGAAACGGCTGGTTTGCTGCCAGGCCATCTGGTACAGAGGATATATACAAGATTTATGCTGAGAGCTTTCTGGGTGGGGAGCATCTGGAGCTGATTTTTAGCGAGGCCCAGCAACTGGTGCACAGGGCCTTGCAAAAGGCCGGAGATTAGAAGAAAAATAAGATTCCAGGTCCTGAACCAGAAACTCGGAACCTTTAAACCCGGAACATGTATATGAAGGTCGGACGCAATGATCCCTGCCCCTGCGGCAGCGGCAAGAAATATAAGAAATGCTGTCTGCACAAGGCAGGCAGTCCAGGTCAGGACCTAAAGGATCTTTATCTGAGGAAGCACAAGATCCGGCTCAAGGAGAATCAGGATATAGAGGGCATTCGCAGGGCAGGTGCTCTGGTGTTGCAGACGCTGGATCTGGTTCAGGAGCACCTTCGTCCTGGTCTGAGTACTGACTACCTCAACACCTTGGTGCACGAGTTTACTTTAAAGCATGGGGCAGTACCAGCGCCACTTAACTACAACGGTTTTCCCAAAAGCGTCTGTATCTCGGTCAATGATGTTATCTGTCACGGCATTCCCGGCCTCAGGGTACTACAGGAAGGGGATATCGTAAATGTGGACGTGACAAGTATCCTGCACGGGTATTATGCAGACGCCAGCAAGACTTTTGCTGTGGGCAAAATCAGCCAAGATGCAGCCCGTTTGGTGCACATAGCCCGCCAAGGTCTTTATGAAGGCCTGTCCCAGGTCAAACCCGGAAATTACACCGGAGATATTGGTGCTGCCATCCAGAGCTATGCAGAATCACACGGCTGCTCAGTGGTCAGGGAGATGGTGGGCCACGGAGTAGGTATTGAATTTCATGAGCCTCCTCAGATTCCTCATTTCGGCAAACCAGGCCAGGGCGTGCCATTAGTGCCGGGCATGGTATTTACTGTGGAGCCCATGATCAACCAAGGCCGCAAGGAGCTTCGTATCCTGGAGGACAACTGGACTGCGGTGACCAAGGATGGTTCACTTTCAGCCCAGTTTGAGCAGACAGTCCTGGTTACCCCTGAGGGGTATGAGAGTTTGACCCCTTACTAGTACCGCGTCTCAAAAGTTTAATGCCCGTATATGGCAATTTCTCTATAGAACTTTGTTTGGAATGTTTGACCCGGTTGGAGATTGGCGCGGAAATTCCAAATTACAAAAATCAAATTCCAAACAAATTCCAATTTACGAAAACGTGAAAAATAAAAAAACAAAACCGGATAGTTGCAGTTCTTTGTTTCGAATTTTGAGTTTATTTCTTATTCCTTGAGAGTTCAAAGTTCAAGGTTCAAAGTTCAAGGTAAAGGCAATAAATTCAGGCTGATAAAATAATTACGAAGTCAGACAGTTAGAGACTTGAGTATAGTTAATAAAAACAGTTTATTACTAAAGAACTTTTGACTGTCCAGTTTAAAACAATATTCTATTTGCTCCTAGTGCCTAGTCACATATAAATCTTCGCTTATCAAATAGAGCCCACTCGTTTATGGTTCCCTCCCTGCTGCCGCTTTGGGCAGTAGGGAGGGGCCAGGGGAGGGTTCTTATTTACAACATTTGAGGCAATACAGGGCACTAGTCATAATCTACCGCGCTGAAGCGCATCAGTTTGTCCCAGCTATGCATGGCCTGGATTCGGCGCACAGTGCCAGTCTTGCCCCTTAAAACCAGGGAGTAGGTCTGGGCCCCGCTGCCTGAATACTTTACTCCTGGCAGGAAGGCACCCCCGGAGATTCCGGTAGCTGAGAAAAAGACATCCTCGCTACTGACCAAGTCGTTCACTGTAAGGATCTGCTTCAGGTCCAGGCCCAGTTCCTGGAGCCTTTGCTTTTCCTCTTCTTTTTGGGGATCCAGCCTGCAGAGCATCTCCCCGTCCAGGCCCTTGATGGCGCAGGCCGAAAGTACTCCTTCGGGAGTGCCCCCTGTGCCCAAAAGCAGATCTACCTCTGAGTCAGGGTCCACAGCCATTAAAGCCCCGGCCACGTCTCCGTCAGTATGCAGCTGGATCCTGGCCCCTGCCTGGCGTATTTCCTGGATCACTCCCTGGTGCCTGGGCTTGTCCAGGACAAAGACCATAAGGTCGTCCACATCCTTGTCCAGGGCCTTGGCCACCTGTTGCAGATTGTGCTGAACAGGGGCGTCCAAATCCACCATCTGAGCTGCTGAAGCAGGGACTACCAGCTTCTGCATGTAGTAGCTCGGCCCAGGGTCATACATGGTCCCTGCAGGGGCCAGACCCACCACAGAAATGGCATTGGGCCGGCCAAAGGCCAGCAGGTTGGTGCCTTCCACCGGATCTACAGCCACATCCACCTTTGGGCCCTGCATGCTGCCCACCTCTTCTCCATTGAAGAGCATGGGCGCCTTATCCTTTTCCCCTTCACCTATGACTATGCGGCCCCTGATGTTTACAGCATTAAAGGAGAGCCGCATGGCATCGACTGCAGCCTGATCCCCTTTCTTTTTTTCTCCTTTACCCAGCCATCTGGCTGAGGCCAGGGCTGCGGCTTCGGTGATGCGTACCAGGTCCAGGGCAAGATTTCGCTCAGGTATCTCCATGGCAAAGGTCTCCTTTTTGGGCTCCTATTTTGACCAGGCAGGCAGTTCATCCATCAGCTGTACCCGCTCTAAATGTCTGCCTGCCTGAAAATTAGCCTTTAGGAAAGCCTCCAGGATGCTTTGGGCTAGTTCCACTCCTATAATCCTGGATCCCAGGCAAAGGACGTTGGCATTGTTGTGCTCTCTGGCCATGCGAGCCGCAAATTCAGTGCAGCACAATGCCGCCCTGATGCCTGAAAATCTGTTGGCAGACATGCTCATGCCCAGGCCGGTGCCGCAGACCAAAAGGCCTAGAGAGTTATGTTCCAGGACTTGCCTGCAGACCAGGGCTGCATAGTGAGGATAGTGACAACTCTCCTGATTATGGGTGCCCAGATCTTGTGTTGAAAAATTAATATTTTGCAGGTAAGTGCTCAAAATTTCCTTCAAATCCAAACCTGCGTGGTCAGAGCCTAGATAGATAAACTGTTCAGACATTTTTATGTCTCTTATGTCTTGAAGTTGATGAAATTTCAACTCAGCATTACATTAGTCACAAGAAGAATTTGCCAGATTTTAACCAGGATTTTTCAAAATCAAGGCTTGAATGGCAAGCTCAGCAACCCAGCTGGGTCATTAAACCTCCCATTTCTGTCGTCTATACTCCAAGGTTTCTGTTCTGACCCTTTCCAGTTCCTGCTGTAGAAATTGCAGTTCTTTTTCCAGAAAATCTATCTGCTCACGGCACAGATCTATTTCCTGTTCAGTATCAGGTCCCTCCTGGCCCAACTCCTTTTGTCTATTCAGTCTGCCCAGGTCTTGATATTCTTTATGCAGCCGCTTTTGAAGCTGCTTAATCTCCCAGTTGCGCAAGCCCTTGACTATGCTCCAATGTATTTCGCTGAAGATGACCTTCATCCCCAGGCTTACACTGCGCCAAAGGGGCAGGTCCCGGGCTTGGATCTCATTTCCAGTGCCTGAGTACATCTTTGTATCCTTTTGTTGCAATAGAATTTTTGACTGTCAAGCTAGTAAATTACATGCAGAAACTGGTCAATATCCAAGCCCGGCCTTATAAATCCATGGGTATATATTCAGTGTTTTCTGGGAGTTCCAATTCTAGAGCTGAATCCGGCCAATGATCCTGGCGAAGCTGCAGATCCTGGATTCTGAACAAGGCCTGTTCTTTGCGTCCCAGATCCAAGTCCAGGCTACGGGCAAAAACCCCAAGGTCTTCAAAGTCTTGGAAGTCATTTAGTTCCAGTTTCCAGTTTAGAGGGTTGTCCCCTTGGACTCGAACAATGTGCAGATTTGGGTCCACTGTGATGCTGCGCAACCTGTGGCCTTGTGGAAACTCAAATTGCCAGCCTTGGCCCTGTATGGTACGGGCCTGGGCATATCTGCGCGGCAACAGCCCCTGCCAGTTGTTGGTAAGGATTTCTCCTATTTCCTGCACGGAAAAGGGTAGTTCCAGATCAAGGTGGGCCAGGCCCTGGTTTTGGTGTGTGTAGATAAAGACCTGGCCCTGTCTGGGATAATAGGCCAGGGTCTGATCCTGGCCAATTCGCCAATAGCTGAAGCTGGTGCCAATTCCGGCCCGCAGGTCAAGGCGCAGGGGCAGATCATAATTGCCCCATAGGCTGAAGGTGAACCTGGAGCTCTCCTGGGGCGAAATATAGTGTACGCTGGCTCGCACCCGGTAACCACGAGTCTGCGCTCTCTGGTTATGTCTGATCTGCAGCTCTTGCCAGATCTCTGCCGGCCTTTGTTCCAATTCCTGCGGTTCCCAGCTTTTAGGGCCGCAGCCTTGGAGTAGGAAGATAAGAGCTAAAGCCAGCAACTGCTGTTTGCTTTGCTTCAAGAACATTGCAGACAATTTGGCAGCCATTTGGTTCAGTTTGCAAACTAAATACTAAAGCGAGTCCAGCTTTTTCTGTATTTCCTCTTCATTGACCGCATCCAAGTCCAAGGATCTTTGATAGGCTTTCTGTGCTTCCTGGGTCTTGTTTAAAGCTGCAGCTATGTCAGCGTAATGCTCCCAAATGATGTGATCATCCTGGACTTGTTCAGCTGCAGCCCGGATATATTTCCAGGCCTGTTGCAGATTGCCTGACTGGTAATAGACCCAGGCCAGAGAATCCAGGTAGTAGCCGTTATCTGGGTCCAGCTGCAAGGCCTTTTTGATCAGAATCAATGCCCGCTGCAGGTTACGGCCTCTTTCCGCCAAGCTATAACCAACAAAATTCAAGGCAGGAGCATACTCCGGATCCTGTTCAATGACTTCTTCCATCAGTTCCAGGGCCTCAGATTCCAGTTCCAGTTTGTATTTGATAAATCCCATCTGGAACATGACCTCTTTATCCCCGGGAAAGTTGTCCAAAGCCCGGGAAGTCAAGTCTCTGGCCTGCTTGATCCGGTTTTGTTTTAAGAGTATCTCGCTTTCCAAAAGCCAAAAACTCTGATTTTCAGGAAACATTTTACGGCCTTGGCTTGTTTTTTCCAGAGCCTGCTCTGTGTGGCTTTGGTTATAGAGCAGCCTGGCCTGTAAGTCCAAACCACGCTCAAAAAATTCGGAGGCATGAGGAATTTGCTGTAGCTTTTGCAAGGCCAGCTGCGGGTCTTGTTCGCCTTTGAAGGCCAAGACAGCCAATAACAAGTCTTGCCTGGGCGAGGAATAACCCTTGCTCTGCATCATATTCAGCAATTCCCGGGCTTGAGAATAAAATTCGTGCTGTAAAAACAAGTTGCTGGCTTGGAGCAGAAAGCGTTCGTGTTCTGGCCCTTTTTCCACCAGCTGCATGGCCTGTTCTGGGAGGTTCAATTTAAGATTGATGTCAATGAGCCTGGAATAGATCTCCTGATTATCCATGCCCAATTCAAGGAGTTTCTGGTAGCTCTGTCTGGCTTGGATATAATCCCGGGCTAGTTCATATTGATAGGCCAACTCAGCCCAGACCCGGACATAGCCCGGATCCAGCTCAATGGCCAGGCGCAAATGCCTGATACCTGCCTGGCGGTCCTCTTGGTCCAAATAAGCCCGGGCTATGAGTAAATGAGACTCAGGTTTTCTTGCTGCCTCTGGGATCGAGTGCAGAGTATCCAAGGCTTTACCAGGCCGGTCCTGCTCCAGTTGAAGTTCAGCCAGGCTGTGCGAAACCAGGGGGTGCCCAGGATTGTGCATCAGATATAGTTCTAGAGTTTTCCGGGCCTTATCAGGACGTCTCTGATTGTTGTACAGCCTGGATAAGGCCAAGGGAAATTGTTCATTATCCGGGAAATTTTTCCTGGCTTGGAGTAAAGTCTCTTCAGCTTGGTCTATGCTTTGCCGATTCCAATGGAACTGGGCCAGTTCCAGATAAAGTTCAGGGTGGGGGTCTGCCTGCAATGCTTTTTCCAGCATGGACAAAGCCTGATCTGGATCCTTTTTTTGCATTTCAAGGAACTGCAGGTAATAGAAGGTAGCCTGGGCCCGGGCCGGGAGAGAATACTCCTTCATTTGCAGTCCTTGGAACTGATCCTGCAACCCCGGATCTTGGAGCTGGGCACAGCTGGTCAGCAGGGGCAGCAGCCAGAACAGCAGTGTAACTTTTAGTAATATTCTGGTATAGCGCATATGCTTAATCTTGAGCTGCAGGGCTGGATGTTGCCACCGCACTGCAGCAAAGGCTTAAATGCAATATTGTTTTATTCTGCGATAGATATAGTTACCCACTTTCAATCCGCAGTCAATGAACTCCGGGCCGTATATTTGGCCTGTACTGGTACGGAATGTTTCGCCAACAGAGTTAATGATCTGCAGGCCCTGAGGAAAGCGCTCCACAATTTTGCTCATAGGCCATTCCTGATAGTCGCAGATCTTCCATAAGGTAGTAGTAAAATTGTCAGGTCCCCATCTAAACTTGTCAGCATCATACAAGGCCCCACTGAGCAGAAAAGCAGGGAAGTCCGGGGCTGGATCTGAAAGTTGAAACGCCTCATGGTTACAAATGGAGAAAGCGATCATTTCTATATCAGACTCGGACAATGGAAAATCTTTAAGAATTTTGCGGGCCAGATCTGCCCCCAGTTTGGCATGCTCCTCCTCAAGCCTGCATATATCATGTAAAAGGCCAGCCAGCTGGGCCAGAAGCAACAGATGTCTGCCCAGGGCCAAGTCCTTATGATACAGTTCAGCCAAAATAATGGCCCCGGATTCAATGGACACGTTCTTGCTGTGTTCAACTCCATGGCCAAAGTCATCATGCAGAAAAGGCAGAGCATCTTCAGCGCAGCGTAATACCAAGGGATGGTCAAAGAAAATTTCCCTAGAATAAGCTAATTCAGGAGCAAAATGCTCATAAAAGGAAGGCCTTTGGCGGCTGGCCATTTCCCGGGCTTCAGTCTTTAAGATCTTAAACAGCTTATTCATTGTTGATCCATTCCGCTGAAAAGTCCTTGATGCTGGAAGACAGATGGTCTTTTAGCTTTTGCAACAACCTGGCTTCGATTTGGCGCACCCTTTCCCGGGTAATGCCATATTTATCCCCGAGTTCTCGCAATGTGACCGGGCTTGAGGCCAGCAGGCGTGAATTAAGGATGTCTTTTTCCTTGTCGTTTAGTTCTGGCAGGATGTCATTTATGTTTTGGTGCAATTTATGGGAAATTTCCTCCTGGGCCAGCCTGTCCTCAACACTGGTTTCCAATGCAGGCAACAGATCCAAGCGGGTAGTACTGGTATCCTCATTAAATGGAGAGTCCAGGGAGAGATCGTTTTGTCCCATACGCTGGCTCATTTCTACTATATCAGCGCTGCTCACCTCCAGATTCCGAGACAGGGTCTCTGCGTCCGCATCAAAACCCTGGCTTTCCAGGCGTTGTTTTTCCTTGCCCAGATTATAGAACAGCTTCCTTTGGGACTGGGTAGTGCCAATCTTGACCATCCGCCAATTGTCCATGATGAACTTTAAGATATAGGCCTTGATCCAGAACGAGGCGTAATAAGAAAATTTGATGCCCCGTTCTGGATTAAATTTCTGCACCGCCTTCATCAGGCCGATATTACCTTCCTGGATCAGCTCCAGGACATTCTTCATCCATTTGCGTTGGAACTCCATGGCGATTTTGACCACCAGACGCAAGTGAGAGGTGGCCAGCCTGAATGCTGCATCTTGGTCCCCAGAGTCCCTGATGCGCCGGCCCAGTTCGAACTCCTCGTTTTCCTCCAGGGTAGGAAATCTATTCACTTCCCGCAGGTAAATGCTCAAAGGATTATATTGAGTAGTTCCTTTGCTAGCTGTAGGCAATGGTAAATTCAATTTCTTGGCCGGAGCATGCAGGTCTTGATTCTGGAACCCAGCGTCCTGGACAGATTCCTGTTGGGAAGGTATGTGTCTTGGGCCAGCTTGTGTTTCTTGCTGTTTGTGCTTATAATTTTTGTCTTTGGTAGTCATATTTGCATGGCTCTCCAGGCTTTGGGCCATAGTTAGCGCCTTACAATAAAGAGAAAAAAATAGTATAATCAAGTAGATTGCTGATGTCCAGCCTCAAGGGTCCAGGGTTTGCAAGAGTCTACAAACCAACACAGGAGTTAGCATCATGTTCAAGATTATAGGAATAATTTGTGTTCTGATCAGTTCAGCACTGTTATTTTTCTTGCCCATAGCATATGCTGACCAACCTCAAGAGGTCAACACTCAGGAATTGCTTTCCATTATAAATCAGGCCCGGGGCAAAGTCGTCATTGTGAACTTTTGGGCCTCTTGGTGTCCAGAATGCAGCAAGGAAGTCCAAGACCTGGCCGCCTTGCGCGAGAAATATCCTGAACAAAGCCTGCACATCCTGGGTATCTCCATGGATGAGAATCCTTCCGCCATGCAAGGTTTTGTGCGAAAACAAAAAATCAACTATCCAAATTTGATGGCTGCCGGTGATGTGGGCCGCTCCTTCAATGTGATCGGGGTGCCCAAGACCTATATCTATGATCAACAAGGTGAGTTGCTAGTCAAGGAATTCGGAAGCATGGGCTATGGACGTCTGGAGAAGCTGGTCCAGGAAATGTTGCAGGAGTGAAGCCTTGGCGCAAAGTAACCCGGGATTTTTCATGAAAAAGGCCCATATCCGAGACGTTCCTGCTATTCACAGCCTGCTGATGCGCTTTTCACAACAGGGCCTGCTGTTACCCAGGTCATATAATGAGCTATACAGCCATCTGCGTGATTTTCTGGTCCTAGTCAAGAAGGGAGAGGACTCCAAAATCTGCGGATGCTGTGCCCTAAGTATAGCCTGGGATAACCTGGCAGAAATCCGTTCACTCATCGTAGATGAACCTTATCAAAGACAGGGCTGGGGGAAAAGGCTGGTTGAGGCTTGTTTGAGCGAGTCCTTGACCCTGGGGGTATATCGGGTATTTACCCTGACCTATCAAACAGAGTTTTTTGCTGGTCTGGGTTTTGAACAAGTGGGCAAGGATGTATTGCCCCAAAAGGTCTGGGCGGATTGCCTGCATTGTCCGAAATTTCCGGAGTGTTGCGATGAAGTGGCTATGCAGTTGGAATTATAAAACAAGATAGTTATTAAGGCTGCCTTCAGGGAGTGCAGTATGGCATTTTCAAAACAACTTGCCTTGCTTAGGCCAATAATAACTAAAGCAATCATCGCTAGTTTGGCATTATTGAGTATGTAGGGAATTTAACCAGCTCTGAAGGCAAGGGAGTATAAGATGTCCGAATTAAGGGAGATATTTAGTAAAAATCAAGTGCAAGATATGGTCCACAGGCTGGCAGAGGAGATATCCAGCCATTACCAGGCCTTGCCTGATCCAGTGCTTGGAATCTGTGTACTCAAGGGAGCCTTTATCTTTTTTGCTGATTTGGTACGAAAATTACCTATGAGGTTAGAATTAGACTTTGTGCGCCTTGCAAGTTATGGCCGTGAAAAGACCTCAGGAGATAAGGTCTTATTCAGCAAGGATATCGAGACATCAGTCCAAGGCAAACATATCCTGCTGGTGGAGGATATTGTGGACACAGGACGCACGTTACATTATTTGACCCAGGTTTTGCAAGCCAGGGGGCCCAAGAGTGTGCGCATTTGCGCCCTGGTGTACAAATCATCCAGGACGGAAATTGAGATCCCGATTGACTTCTGTGGATTTTCTCTGGATAAGGGTTTTGTGGTTGGTTATGGCCTGGATTATGCTGAACATTACAGGCAGTTGGAAGGCATTTTTGAACTGGTCTAATCCTGGACTGTGAGGTAGGAATTATGATTTTGAGCTGCCCGGAATGTCTGACCCGTTTCAGGATTGCCTTGGACCGGCTGTCGCTCCAAGGCAGTAAACTGCGTTGTTCAAGATGTGGACATGTGTTTAGCGCAGGCCCTGGGGAGGGAGAGGCAGAAAGTCTTCAAGAGCGACAATTGCAGCAATCCCTGCAGGCTGAGTCTGCAATCATGGAAAAGCCCAGCTTTAATCCTGAACAAAAACCCGGTTCTCACAGGAAGGGCACGGGCTATTTATGGATTGTACTGGTTTTTTTGGGCATCATATTTTTGGCTGGAGCAGGGTACTACTTTTATCCCCAATTGCGCCTTTTTTTGCCTGGACAGGAAAAGCCTAGAGAACAGGGCATGGAGTTCAAGCAAAAAGATTTGGCCCCCCAAGCTCAGGATATCGAGGATATGTTGTTGCAGGATGTGCGACAATATATGGTGCAGAACGAAAATATCGGCCGGCTGCTGGTGGTGGAAGGCCGAGTACAAAACAATGCCTCCCAAGCCAAAAAGATGGTCAGGCTTAAAGCAGCGCTCTATGACGATCAGGATCGGGTCTTGGAAGAGCGCGAGTTTCTCTGCGGCAATACAGTCTCTCTTTTTCAGCTCCAGGTAATGGAAATTGATGAACTGAAATCTGCCCTGCAGTCCAAGGTGGGCATCCTGACTAACAATTCCAATGTTGCCCCTGGACAGAGCGTGGAGTTCATGCACATCTTTGCCAACCCCCCTTCAAGTCTAGAAGAATTTAGCCTGCAAGTGATCCAGGCCCAAAACGTACAAGCTCCTTCATCATCTGGTTAGCTCGGTGCATTTCTGAACATATAGGTTTGGCTTTGCAGATACGGAGGACAGACGACAGAAGACAGAGGACAGAGGAGCCTGCACTCAACATCTCTGTGTGCCCGGCAGGCAGAAAGTCAATGAATTATAGACCCCCTGTTGTTAAACATTGCCTGATTTTTGAGTTTTTGCAGTTTCGTCTTTGTAGGGATCATGAAGAATAGAACCAGCTATGTCTGTACTAATTGCGGCACCCGCACTTTCCAGTGGCAGGGTCAATGCTCCAGGTGCAGGCAATGGAGCGTGCTAGTGCCTGCAGCAGAGGAAAAGATCCAGGACCCTGCACAAGATGTAATCAGCCCAATATCACTGCACAATATCCAGGAAGAGGATAGCAGAACCTTTAGTATAGGTTCCAAGAGCGTAGATTTTTGCCTGGGTTCTGGACTGATGCCCGGTTCTGGCATATTGCTGGGAGGAGAGCCCGGGGTGGGGAAATCCACTTTTTTGCTGCAGCTGGCTGGAGGATTGGTGGGTTCAGGCAAGAATGCAGTCTATGTTACAGGTGAGGAGTCCTGGTCTCAGATCAAGGCCAGAAGTCAAAGACTCGGGCTGCAGCAAAAAGAACTCCAGGTACTGGCTAGCACCAGGCTGGAAGATGTCCTGGCACTTTTGGCCGGGGATCAGGCCCCTGAATTATTGATAATTGATTCTGTGCAGACTCTGGTGGGCAACGAAGCCCAAGGCCTTCCAGGCAGCGTAAGTCAGGTCAGGATGTGTGCCTCCAAGCTCCTGGAAAAAGTGAAGCAGGTCAGGACAGTGCTTATTCTGGTGGGCCATGTAACCAAGGAGGGTCAAATCGCCGGCCCCAGGGTCTTGGAGCATATGGTGGACACTGTGCTTTATCTGGAAGGGGACAAGCAATACATGTTTCGTCTGCTGCGGGTGGTCAAGAACCGTTTTGGTCCGGCAGGCAACATTCTGGTATTGCATATGACTGCTCAGGGCTTGCAGATAGTCCAGGATCCATCCACTTTTTTCCTCCAGGACAGGAATGCTCGACTTTCCGGCACTGCACTGGTCATGGCTTTGGAAGGCCAAAGGGCCCTGGCAGTGGAGGTGCAGGCATTGGTGGCGGACAGCTTCCTGCCCCAGCCCAAAAGGACCGCCCTGGGTCTTGATGCAAACCGCCTGCCGTTACTTTTGGCCATAATGGAGAAAAGGATGGGACTTAGCCTGGCCCAAAAGGAAGTCTACACCAAGTTGGGGGCCGGACTCAGGTTGCAGGAGCCAGGCTTGGATCTGGGACTGGCCGCAGCTGTTTTGTCTTCGTTGCTGGATCAGCCCCTGCCGCGCATGGCTGTCTTTTGGGGCGAAGTGGACCTAAACGGCCAGGTACGTCCTGTATTGGGCAACGACTTAAGGCTGAAACAGGCCCGTAGCCTTGGTTATCAGCCCATAGTCTGTCCTGCAAGTGGGCATAAAAAGGAGGTTGCCTCTGATATTAGACCAATAGCCAATGTCCTGGGACTGCAGGAGTTTTTTTGATCTTGGCCAACCACGGGTTCTGGAGCAAAAAGAGCAGCAGGCCAAGTCAGTGTATTCCAAATTGAATAAGACATAATGCTCTTAATATTTACTGGCAAACTTGACTTAATATGCGGCCTCTCAAAGGCTTTTTGCAGGTGCAGTCTTCCAAGGGCCTATTTCCTTAAAAAAGGAGGTGTGGGCCGCATTATGTTCAAAAGTTCGCTATAGCTGAGATCGTTTAGCCTGAATTCTGGAGTCTGGGAGCTAAGACCAGAATAATACTGGATAAGGCTTAGATAACGCCGGACTAATTCAGGAATCAAGAAATGATTGCGCACGTGTTCTCTGGCCCTTGAGCCCATATGCTGGGCTTTTTCAGGATCATTGAGCAGGGAGTGCAGCTTGTGCACTATGCTTTCCTCGTCCAGAGGCTGGACCAGATAGCCTGTTTCTGAGTCCAAAACTTGTTTGACAATTCCCCCTACTCTGGAGCCTATGACCGGGGTGCCCTGCCACATGGCTTCTGTAACCACCAGGCCGAAGCCTTCTCTGGTGGAGACATGTACAAAGACCCGGGCCAGATGCATCAGGGCCCCCACTACCCGATCATTATCCGGGACATTGACCCAGAACCTGATATCTTGATCCTCCATGGCCAGGCTCTTCAATTCGCGGAGCATGGTTTCGCCTTCCGGATCATCGCTGGCTGTATTGCCCAAAAAGATCAAGTATGGCAATGGATCAGGCTTAAATCGCTCTTTGTATTTAAGGAAGGCATTGATTACGGTTTTTTGGTTCTTGTGGATATCGTACCGGGAGACTGCAGCCACTATGGGCCTGTCCGGATCGACGTCATGCTCGTTGAAGAGGGGCTGCAGTATATCCAGGGCCTGGTCTGTCTCCAGTTGCCTGTTCTTGCTGGCCAAGGGATTAATGCAAGGGTAGATCTGGTATAAGGGTATCTGCAGTCCTGGACCCACAAACTCCGGGATAGTAAAAATGGCGCCAGCGCATTGATTAATATAGGGCAGCAAAAAGCGCCAAATTATTTCATTTGGGGCGGATGTATCTATGTGACATCGCCAGAGGATATTGCCGAATATGAGTCCGTTCATGACCATGGCTGCTGGCTGTGGATCATGGATGACCACCAGATCTGAGGCAATAAAGGTGTTTTTGGCGTTTTCATCAATGGTATTTAAATAGGCCTTGAATATTTCCTCCAGGGAAATGGGCAGGTCCAAGCCCTGCAACATATTGTGGAATTTTTTGGTAACTTGGAAAAAATCTTCATTGCCCCGGATCACATACCAGTTGGCATCCAGCCCCAGTCCCTGGGCCAGGGGCACGGCACTTTGTAACATTTCAGCCACTCCTCCGCCGATCAGGGTAGAATTCACGTTTGTCCAGCCCTTACCCTCCAGTGGTGCTGCCAGCTGTTTTAATTCCTCTACTCTTTTTTGGCC
>CAZLUR010000040.1:0-19948 GCA_964562725.1 uncultured Desulfohalobiaceae bacterium
GCGAGATGATTCACATGGCACAGTCATTGGTGGGAAAGGTCTTGTCCAGCTGGGCCATTGCCCCGCCAATTGCAGGAGAGCTTTCCACCAAGTGCACAAAGTAGCCGGAATCAGCCAGGTCCAATGCTGCCTGCATTCCGCTGATTCCGCCGCCCAGGACCGCTACCGAGCCCTGGATATTTCCCTGGTCTGAGCTGTTCATGCTGGTTTACTCCTTGAGAAAATGCCTTACGGATCTATATTATTAGAAAAATTTTATCCTGAGTTTGCAGATAAACTGCCCACCTGACAGAAGGTCAGTCCCTTTTAAAATATTGTCTTTTTAACCCAGCCGCTCCTGCACATAGCTAAAAATATCTTTTATAGCCAGTTGGTCATCTTGGCTGTTCTGAGCGCACTGCAGGTGGATCTGGCATTTGGGGCAGGCGGTGATCAGTGTTTTTGCTCCGGTTTGCAGAGCCTCTTGCAGTCTTTGACCCTGCATCTCCCTGGAACAGGCCGAGCATTCCATCCAGGCGGTGGTGCCGCAGCACTGAGCGTTTTCCCGATTTTTGTCCATCTCTGTTAGCTTTGTGTCCGGCATCAGGTTCAGAAGTCTCCTGGGGTGCTCGTACTCTCCGCTCCAGCGGCCCAGCCTGCAAGGGTCCTGATAAGTGACAGAACCGTTTGGGCCTGGCTTGAACTGCAGATCAGACCGGGGCAGCTCCTGAGCCAAAAACTCGCTCAAATGCTGGACCTCAAAGGGCAGTTCGCCCAGGGCTTCAGGGTAGTGTTTCTTAAAGGTCAGATAACCCTCAGGACAAAGGAAAAGGACTTTTTTGGCTCCAGTAGCCTTTATGACCTCCAAGTTTTTGGCAGCTAAGGTCAGGAAAATTTCCCGCCTTCCGCTCCAAAGGGCGTCGTGCCCGCAGCAGCATTCCTGGCTGCTTAGCACAGGCTCTATTCCCAAGCTGTTTAAAAGATTGAGAGCGCTTTTGGCAATTTGCAGACATTCCAGATCCAAGTATTTAAAATAGACGTTAAAATAGGGCAGGCAGCCTGTGAATAGATATATTTCCCCTTTTTCTTTCTGGATCTTGCCTGCTGCTTCAGCCCAGGCGGTCCTGTTCTGCGCTGGTATGGCGGTCTGCAGCTCAGATATGGTCTGGAAAATTCCGTGATGGCTGGGTAGGGGTTGATTCTGACATTCATCCGCCTGGTCCCGATAGTGGCGGATGAATTCTGGAAAGTCTATGTGCACCGGA
This sequence comes from uncultured Desulfohalobiaceae bacterium, assembly GCA_964562725.1. Classification (GTDB taxonomy): domain Bacteria; phylum Desulfobacterota; class Desulfovibrionia; order Desulfovibrionales; family Desulfothermaceae; genus CAZBUB01. The sequence continues at coordinate 1,245 of CAZLUR010000040.1, forward strand.
CAGCGTTCACTGCATCTGGCGCAGGTCAGACAGGCCCAGAGCTCACGCTGGCATGTCAAGTCCTGCTTCTTGATCAGGGTGTTCTTTATAATCTGTCTAGGGGAGAAGGATTCCATGGTGTGGCTTACCGGACAGCTCCCGGTGCAGACTCCACACTCCATGCAGTAATTGATCTGTATCTCAGAAAGTTGCATAATCCGGGTTCCTGTAGATGACGTTGGTTCAAAAAAGAGCCTGGAGAAGGGCCTGATCGGCTTTAAAAATGATGAATTCAGTTAGCCCACCAGGCAATATTTGTCAAGCGCCAAAAGATGCTACAATGCTGGATAAGGTCAGCGCCTTTTTTTGGGGATTGCTTACATATCTATTTTTTATATGCGAACTATGAGATATTGGGGTCAGTTTCCAAAAATTAAGAGAATAATATGCACAACACATTGCAGGGTCTGATCTTTGATTTTGACGGTACACTGGCAGAGCTCAACCTGGATTTCTCTAACTTGCGCCAGGGCATAAAAGCCTTGCAGGAAGCATTCCTTCCGGAACATGCCCTTCCTGAAACAAGCTGGCCTATTCTGGAAAAAGTCGATGAATTAAGTGCGATCCTGGGCGGGAATCAACCCTGGCTGGGGGCTGAGTTTGCAACCAAGTGCAGATTGTTGATCACGGCTTGCGAAATGGAAGCAGCCCACAAGGGGCAGCTTTTCCCTTATAGCCTGAATGTTCTAGACATATTGCGCAGCAACGGCATGTGGACAGGTATTATCACCAGGAATTGCAGTGCTGCAGTCAGACTGGTGCTGCCTGATGTGCAGAGCAGGTGCCATATTTTTTTGGCCAGAGAAGATGTGTTTCGACCTAAGCCGCACCCTGCACATGTAAAGGCTGTTCTGGAAAATCTGGATCTGCCTCCTGAAAAATGTTTGTTGATCGGAGACCATGTTCTGGACATACAGGCGGCCAGGGCTTCAGGGGTAAGGAGTGCTGCAGTAGCCACAGGCAGGCTAAGCCTTGAGGAGTTACAGCAGGAATCCCCGGATTTTTTGAATAGGGACTTGCTCGAATTAATGCATGCTTTGTATATCCAAGGATATCTCCCTGCTGGTTTTGATTTGACTGGGCTTTGATGAATGTTTATTAAAAAATATTAACTTAAATTATTGCAGGGCAAGTCAAAGCAAGCCAAAAATAGCCCTTTACCGGGCCAGGGGTTTTATATGTGCATAGCAGTACCTGTACAGATCACCAGTATTGAAGGGGACACAGCCTGGTGCAGTCCTGACCAGGATCAGACCAGGATTCAGGCTTCCCTGATGCTTTTGGAGGAAGAAGTTCAAGTCGGAGATTATGTACTCCTGCACGCAGGCCTGGCCTTGCGGCGATTGGATCCTAAGGAGGCTGAAGAGACACTGCGCTTGATGCAGGAAATGGTCCAGGGGACAAGTTCTTTTGTTTCCTGGGGCGATGGGCATAGAGGTGGTCAGGTATGAAATACATTATCTTTGAAGATTTTGCAGGGGAGCAAACCCCGATCATCTTTCCTGCCCGGATCAGGCATGATGAAATGCGGGAGCAGATGCCCTATGCCAAGGTTTTGTCCGCCGGCGAGATCCATTTAGAAAACCAAGAGTTTCTCTGCCAGGGCAAGTCCCAAGAACTGGGTGTCCAGTCCAGGCCTGAGGACAGTAGGATTATTGCTGTTTATTTTCAAAAACAATAAGCTGCAGGTAGGATTTTTATTGCCTGCAGGAAGCAATCAAGGAGGAAGCCATGAGGTTCAAGCTCTTGTTAATCTGTTTGTCATTTATGTTCTTTTTTTCAGGACTTTCTCCGGCAATAGCCCAATTGCCGAAGTTCGTTGACTTGGCCCAGGATGCGGGGCCGGCAGTGGTCAATATCAGTACCGTAAAGGTAGTGGAGACCTCCCAAAGGCTGCATCGTTTCTTTAGCCCATTCCATGAAGAAGGGGGGCCTTTGGACGAATTTTTCAAGCAGTTCTTTGGTGAGCTGCCTCAGCAAAAAAGACGGCAAAACTCACTAGGTTCAGGATTCATCATTTCCAGCGACGGATATATTGTGACCAACAACCATGTTATTGAAAAGGCGGACGAGATCGAAGTCATTCTGCAGGAGGGCAAGGATTCTGTCCCTGCAGAGGTCATGGGTCTGGATCCTGAGACTGATCTGGCCTTACTCAAGATTGATGTGGATCGAGAGTTGCCAGTCCTGGAATTCGGTGATTCAGACCAGCTCCAAGTGGGTCAATGGGTACTGGCCATAGGCAACCCATTTGGCCTGGACCACACAGTTACTGCTGGGATTATCAGCGCCAAAGGTCGAGTGATCGGAGCTGGACCCTATGATAACTTTCTGCAGACTGACGCTTCCATTAATCCAGGCAACAGCGGAGGCCCTCTTTTGAATTTGCAGGGTGAAGTAGTGGGCATAAATACAGCCATTGTCTCCAGTGGGCAGGGTATAGGCTTTGCCATCCCCAGCAATATGGCGCGCAATGTCATCTCTCAGCTGCAGGAATATCAAAAGGTCAAGCGAGGCTGGCTGGGAGTGACCATCCAGGATGTGGATGAAAATACAGCCAAGGCCTTGGAATTGCCTGAGGCCAGGGGGGCATTGGTGGCCTCTGCCCGGGAAGACGATCCTGCGCATAAAGCCGGGCTGCGTGCAGGAGATGTGATTGTGGAGTTAGACGGGAAATCCATTAGGGATGCCGGGGAGTTGACTAGAGAAGTGGGCAACCTGCAGCCTGGACAGAAAGTCGAGGTCAAATTTTGGCGTCAGGGTCGGACCCATACTGTGGAACTAAAGCTGGGCGAACGAGACCTGGAGACAGCCCGCAGGGATGATCGGCAAAAGCTTGACCCTGATCGGACTGATTTCCTGGGTATGCAAGTCAAGCAGGTCGGGGAACAAGAGGCCAGAAGCCTTGGATTATCTACTGTGCAAGGCCTGCTGGTGACTGAAGTTGAAGAGGGTTCTCCAGCGGCTCAGGCCAATGTACGCCGGGGTGATGTTATACTGGAAGCCAACGGGCGGGCTGTAAACCGCCCTGCTGAGCTACACGATGTCCTGGAAAAAGATGCAGCACAAAAAGGAGTGGTCATGCTACTTATTAACCGTCAAGGCCAGAATTTGTTTAGGACCATTCCCATGCCGGAATAGAGGATAGAAGATCTGGAAATACAAGTACTTTTCAATTGTGCTTTACATAGCTTTGCTGGGTTGAAATCACAATAATATGCTAGAGCTCCAGGCCGGATGCAAGGTCAATCTGTTTTTGCGCATCCTGGGCAGGCGCAGCAACGGCCTGCACGAGTTGCAAAGCCTGTTTTATCCTTTGCCCAGCCCCAAAGACAGGATCTTTATCTCCGAAGCAGCCTCTGGCACAGGCCTGGACCTGAGTTGCTCAGATCCAGGCCTGCATAGTGAGCAGAACATCCTGGTCCGCACTTATGAACTTTTTGCAGATCAGACAGGCCTGCGTCCAGATTTAAGGTTGTATCTGGAAAAAAATATTCCGCAAGGTGCAGGTTTGGGCGGGGGGAGCTCAGATGCAGCCAGCTTTTTGCTTTATCTTGATAAGTTGAGCAGGATTGGAGGAAAACAGTGTGCTGCAGATTTGAGAGCTTTGGCTTCGCAGTTGGGGGCGGATGTCAGCTTTTTTTTGCTAAACAGGCCGGCCTGGGTGCAGGGTTTCGGGCAACTGGTGATGCCAGTGAATGTGGACCTGAAAGGATTAAGACCTCTGGTGGTCTGCCCGGGCATACATATATCAACTAAAGAGGCTTACTCCCTCTGGGACAATCAACAGGCAAAATTGCACCCTCAGCAGATGCAAACTTGGACCTTGACAAGCAACAAAAGAGGTTATAACAATCTTTTGCCCGCCAAGGGGAGGCTGCTCTGGAATAGTTTTGAGCAGATACTGTTTGACCGGTATCCAGATTTGCAATATATTAAAACCAATTTGCTGGCCCATGGTGCTGCAGCGGCAGTGCTTAGCGGATCAGGTTCAGCTATGCTGGGACTGTGTAGGTCTCAAAATGCACTGCAGTCTGTTCGTGCATTTTTAATCCGAGAACAGATTGATTTTTTTGGATAACTTCAATGCTGGGGTGTAGCCAAGCGGTAAGGCAACGGGTTTTGGTCCCGTCATGCGGAGGTTCGAATCCTTCCACCCCAGCCAAGTTGTAATTGAACCTGCCTGTGAAGCATCTTTGATTTCACGCCTATGAATAATGTGCAGTCACTTGCAGCTAAGATGTATAGATTGCAGTATTTCGAATTGATAGACTCAAGTGGATCTAAACCCATGATCAACTGCCTGCCAATGTTGAGATTTACAGGCACAGCACTTATGTGGATCTGCTATGGATAAATACGGAGAAATAAAGCTCATTACCGGCAATGCTAATCCAGAGCTGGCCGAGGCCATTGCCAGAGAGCTGGATTGCCCATTGACACCCAATCTGGCCCAGCCTTTCAGTGATGGCGAGATCAGGATTGAGATCGGGGACAATGTCCGGGGCAGCGATGTGTTTGTAGTGCAGTCAACCTGCAGACCGGTGAACCACAATCTCATTGAACTTTGTTTGATGCTGGATGCCTTGAAGAGGGCCAGCGCAAAACGCATTACTGCTGTGGTTCCCTATTATGGTTATGCCCGTCAGGATCGCAAAGTGGTGCCCAGGGTGCCTATCAGCGCTAAGATGGTGGCTGATTTTATCGGCGTGGCCGGGGCCCATCGCCTGCTGACAGTAGATCTGCATGCAGGCCAGATCCAGGGTTTTTTTGATCTGCCTGTGGACAATCTTTATGCGTCCAAGGTGCTTTTGGGCTATTTAAAGAAGATCCAAGATGATCAGGTCATAATCTCTCCTGATGCCGGGGGCACAGAGAGAGCCCGGGCCTATGCCAAGCGCTTAAATGCAGGTTTGGCCATTGTAGACAAGAGAAGGGACCAGCCCAATCAGGCCCAAGCCATGAATATAATAGGAGATGTTAAGGATAAGTGCGCCATTGTGGTAGATGATATGATTGACACAGGAGGCACTTTAGTAGCTGCAGGAGATGCTTTGGCTGCCAGTGGAGCGCGCTGGGTCATGGCTTGCGTCACCCATGCCGTGCTTTCAGGTCCGGCTATTGAGAGATTGGAAAAGTCAAGATTTAGTGAGATTGTGGTCACAGATACTATTCCTTTGAGTTCAGAGGCCAGAAAGTGCAATAAAATTAAAGTCATTTCCGTGGCCGGCCTTCTGGCCCAGGCCATTTGGAATATCCATAAGGAATCCTCTGTGAGTGTGCTTTTTTCCTGATTATTGGAAGGATTGTGAGCAAAGTAGACAGCCCGTGAGGTACAGGCCGATAGCAGCTTGATCTGATGAGCTAAGTGCGATTTGCAAAGCTGGATACTGAAAGATGCAGACTTAACAAAAATTGCAGGCTGCCTGCTCAGGTTCGGGTTGGCAGTTAAGGAGAACAGGAATGGCAGAGCAGTTTAGCTTAGAAGTACAGGAAAGAAAAAACTTTGGAAAAGGCCATGTGCGCAGATTGCGCAAAAAGGGCTACGTCCCGGGAGTTTATTATGACAGAAAAGGCGAGAATATCCCAATACAGGCTCTTTATGGTCAAATGGAAGCAGTTTATGCCAGGGCGCACAAAAGCAATGTGATAGAGCTCACCATAAATCAGGAGAAGCAGAAGACTCAAAAACCGGTTCTGATCTGGGGCCTGCAGGAACATCCAGTCAAGAAACTTATCCTGCACGTGGATTTTTTGGGTGTAGACTTGAAGCGCAAGATGGAAGTTGATGTGCAGATAGAGGTCTCAGGCAGCGCCAAGGGCGAAGAAGAAGGCGGACTGGTGACCATTTACAGGGAAACTATCGGGGTTGTCTGCCTGCCTACAGCTATTCCAGACAGTATTGTCCTGGATGTTTCTGAATTAGGCATCAATGAGACTATTCTCTTGTACGATATAGAATTGCCCGCAGGCGTCGAACTGCAGGAGTACGAAGAAAACTTTGCAGTGGTTGGCGTGGCTCCGCCAGAAAGTATGGCCGAGCCGGAAATCGAGGCAGAAGAAGCAGAAGATGCCTCTACTGAGGAACGAGAGACTCAGGAATAACTTCTTAATTTTCCCAAGTTTTCTAAAGACTTTTGGTCTATGCACTACTCCGGCTTAATTGTTGGTTTGGGCAATCCGGGCCGGAAATATGTCTGGACCAGACACAATATGGGCTTCATGCTTTTGGATAGAGTTCTGGCTCAGTATTCCAGTTTTATTTCTGAGTTGAAACAGGGCAAGTTAAAAACCTCTAAGATTTGGATCTGGGCGGCTCAGCCGGAAAAAGACCCTTGGCTGCTGGCTAAGCCTTTGACCTACATGAACCAAAGCGGGACAGCAGTCAGAGAAATAATCTGCAGATATAACATTGCTCTGCAGGATGTGCTGGTAATGCATGACGAACTAGACCTGCCTCTGGGCCGAGTGCGCTATAAGTTTCAGGGAGGAATGGCCGGGCACAAAGGATTGATTTCCATTGCAGCAGAAACCGGAAGCAATCAGTTTCACCGGCTGCGCCTGGGGATTGGCAGGCCTGAGCCAGGAACGGGGGTTGTAGAACATGTGTTGTCCCGGTTTCCTGCTCATGAGTTGTCTTGCCTGCAGCACGTGCTGTCTGCAGCAGCTGAAGCTGTGTATTTGTTTTCTGTCCAGGATATACAGGCTGCAGCAGATCATGTGCTGAATTTGCGGCCGGATTCTTGATTAAATTTGATGTGTTGGCCCCGTGTTTGGCGCAGAAGCAGCAATGTTCTGGCCCTGCCGGCGGTCGGGGATCTGAATTGACCCTGGTTTATTTTTTAAAAGCCTATGCCTGTTTTTGTGCCTGACACTGGACTTCAGGTTGAGTATAGGGTACTATCTCTAAGTACGTTTTGTACATTGTGCAGGCAGGAGGCTGACTAAATGTTTAAGATTGATGAGTTGGTGGTTTATCCTTCCCAGGGAGTAGGCAGGGTGGAGGCCATAAAAAGCCAGGAAGTATGTGGCATTAAGAGTGATTTTTATGTGGTGCGTATCTTGAGCAACGAAGGAACCTTGATGGTTCCGGTTGATAATGCCATGAATGTTGGCTTGCGGGCTGTATGCGATGAAGAGTATGGCTGGCAGGTGTTACAGGGGATGCAGGACCGCACTGATTTCAAGGGTTATGCTGGACAAAACTGGAATAGACGGTATAGAGAATATTCAGACAAGCTTAAAAGTGGAGACTTGGCTGATGTGGCCTATGTTTTAAAGGAGTTGTTCTTGATCTCCCAAGACAAGGAGCTTTCATTTGGGGAGCGTAGGCTGTTGGAACAAGCCATGGGCCTTTTAACACTGGAACTATCCTGCGCTTTGCATTTAGACCAAAATCAGATACAGGCCCAGATCGAGGACAGCTTTAGCGATATTTTGAAAACCAAAGAGACAAGACCTTTTTAGTTTCAACTTGCCTGTGCTGTGCATGGATTTGTTGCCATGTTGTTAGACGATATGGAAAATAGAGCTTTATATTGTTCAATCTTTAAACCACTTCTTCCGATCATTACACAGCGCCCAGAGTTCATGCCTAGAGTTAAGCAAGCCTGGTTCGCGTAAATTTTTCAAAAAGCGGTGCTTATTTTTGGAGCAAATAATACTTTTTGCCAATCAATCCTATTTTTATCTTCTGTCCAGAGCCTTCCAGCTCCAAATAATTGTTCTCTTATTATTTGTATCTGTTATTGCTAAGCTAAAGGCTTAAAGTCCAAGCCAGGCAACGCGTTTACTTTAAGCAGTATTATCCTGTATTCAGATCTGATCTGTTAGGGCTGGGCAGGCTTTTAGCTGTTGTGTTCTTTGTTTTGGTGGAATTGAGATTAGACTAAGCTGCAAGTTTTAAAAAGTGTAGGTTTTTGTTATGGACGTATCAATCATGAATCTCTCAGAATTGAAGAAAAGATCAATGCCGGAACTCATGGAATTGGCCAAGGAGTACAATGTAGAAAACCCCAGCAGTATGCGCAAGCAGGAATTGATCTTTGCTATTTTACAGGCATGTTCCTCCCAAAACGGCAATATCTCCGGCGAAGGAGTACTGGAAGTCCTGCCGGACGGATTTGGCTTCCTGCGCTCCCCTATGTATAATTATATGCCTGGGCCAGATGATATATACGTCTCCCCATCTCAGATCAGGAGGTTTGGTTTGCGCAAGGGAGATGTGGTTTTAGGACAGATCCGTCCGCCCAAGGAGGGAGAGAGGTATTTTGCACTGCTGCGGGTGCATGAAGTAGGCTTTGCCCCTCCTGAGGAATCCAAGCACTTGGTGTTGTTTGACAATCTGACCCCGCTTTATCCTGAGGTGCGCTTTAATATAGAAAATGGTGCGGACAATTATTCTGCTCGTATTGTCGATCTGATGACCCCCATAGGCAAGGGGCAGAGGGGACTGATCGTGGCTCCGCCTCGTACTGGCAAAACTATGCTTTTGCAGACTGTTGCCAATTCCATCATGACTAACCATAGCGATGCTTACCTGATTGTGCTGCTTATAGACGAACGTCCAGAAGAGGTTACTGATATGGAAAGGACTGTAAAAGGAGAGGTGATTAGCTCCACTTTTGACGAACCTCCGCAAAGGCATGTCCAGGTAGCTGAGATGGTTCTGGAAAAGGCCAAGCGCCTGGTGGAGCGCAAAAAAGATGTGGTCATACTCTTGGACAGCATTACTAGACTGGGCAGGGCTTATAATGCGGTAACACCGTCTTCGGGACGCATCCTATCCGGCGGATTGGATTCTAACGCCCTGCAGCGGCCGAAAAGATTTTTTGGTGCTGCGCGCAATGTAGAACAGGGAGGCAGCCTGAGCATTATAGCCACCGCCTTGATTGATACCGGTTCCCGCATGGACGAGGTCATCTTTGAAGAATTCAAAGGCACGGGCAATATGGAGATTTATCTGGACAGGTTTCTGGCTGATAAAAGAGTTTTTCCTGCAATTGATATTAACCGCTCCGGGACCAGGAAAGAGGAGTTGCTTATCCCTGAGGACAAGTTGAATCGGATTTGGATTCTGCGCAAGTTGCTGGCCTCTATGAATTCCATTGACAGTATGGAATTCTTATTGGATAAGATTAAAGGGACCAAAAATAATCAACAATTTCTGGACATGATGAATAAATAGGGCCAGAGCCCGGAAAACTATGTTTAGTACTGGCTGGTTAAAAAAGATCCTTGTTTTTTCCCTTCTGCTTAGTCTTGTTTTCCCTCCTTTTGTACAGGCAGCCTTGGGCGAGTTTAGCATTCAGGACGAAAGAGAGCTTGGGCAAAAATTTGAAGTGCTGATAACTTCCAGATTGCCCCTGGTACAAGATCCTGTTGTTTTGGGCTACGCTAGAGACTTGTTGCAAAAAATACAGAGCGCTCTTCCTGCTCAGCCTTTTGAGCTGGAGATAAATGTTTTGCAAGATCATTCTCTGAACGCCTTTGCAGCTCCTGCAGGTAAACTTTTCTTGCATAGCGGACTGATCCTGGCCATGGAGGATGAGTCAGAATTGGCTGCTGTTTTGGCCCATGAATTAGCCCATGTCACTCAGAGGCATATCGCCGGGAATATTGAACGCTCCAAATGGATCAGCCTGGGTTCATTGGCTGGGGTCCTGGCCGGAGTGCTGCTGGGAGGAGGGGCAGGTTCCCAGGCCGTAGCAATGGGTTCCCTGGCTGGAGGACAGGCCGCAGTTCTGAAATACAGCCGGGACGATGAACGCGAAGCAGATCAATTAGGATTGAACTATCTGGTAAGAGCTGGGTATAATCCCTGGGGCATGGCAGAGTCCTTCAAGAAGATCAGACGGCATAAGCTATTGGGGGGCAGCAGCGAAATCCCGGAGTACATGCTGACCCATCCCGGGCTAGAAGAAAGGATTGGATTGGTGGAGAACCTGATAGCCCGGATGGATCCGAAGACTCTGCAAAGGCAAGTGGACAACAGCAGATTGAGAAAAGTGCAGATGCTTTTGCGGTCCAGGTATTTTGACCCTTCCCGGGCCAGTCAATATTTTCAAGGTCCTGAGCAGGAGCAATCCTGTTTGGATATATTGGGCAAGGCTATTGTGCAGCAACGCAATAATGATATGGTTCAGGCGGAGCGCAGTTTTAAAAAGGCATTGCAGTGCGGTAGCGAGCAAGCCTTGTGGCAAAGAGAGGTAGGCAGATTTTATTTCCAGTTGGGTAAGTTTTCAGAATCCAGGCCTTATCTGGAAAAGGCAATACAGCTGGCCCCGGATGATTTTTTGGCCCTTTATTATCTTTCCAGGGTCAGGGCAGCTCAGGGCGATGCAAAGCAGGCTGCCCAAGGACTGCAGAGGGTACTGCGCCACTTGCCTCGCAACCATGAGGTACACACAGCCCTGGGCAGGGTTTTGGGTGAGCAGGGAGATGAATTTTCCGGTTATCTTCACTATGCATATGCTCATCTCTATCAGAACAAAAGGGACAGGACCGAATATTACATGCAAAAAGCCCAGGAACTGGCCAAAACTAGGGATCAAAAGCAACAGTTGTCAGAATTCAAGTCAGAATTTGAGGAAGTAAGCCAGTTTTGGTAGGCCTCACCGCTTGGACTTGACACAGACCTTATTTTGCAGGTACTCACCTTTATTTCATGCCTTTTGGACTTTCCGGGAGATAATCTATTAGTACTAAATAATCGGAGCAAAGTGATCTGGCACTTGTAACTGGCTGTTTACCCAGTATGTTTTTGTTGGACTTGGTCCAAACTGGCCGGTCAATGATTTGAGTTTTTTGATAGGTGATTGTGCAGCTAATTAAGTAAACCAGGAGGAAAAAGGAATTATGTTTTGGCAAGATGTAGCGTATGCAATGGGGCAGCCGGCAGGTGGAGGGGGTGCTGAAGGCAATCCTTTGGTGGCCTTTTTGCCTTTGATTATTCTATTTGTCATATTTTATTTTTTGCTCATCAGACCGCAACAAAAAAGGGCCAAACAGCACAGGGAGATGCTGGGCGCATTGAAACGTGGAGATTCGGTAATCACCTCTGGTGGGCTCTACGGCAGGATCAAGAACATATCCGAGGATGTGCTGACCCTGGACTTGGGTAACAATATGGAGGTCAAGGTCAATCGGGCCTTTATCTCCACAGTGGTGGACAAAAAGGCTGGAGAAAGCGGCAAGTAGTTTTTTGAATTAGGTGCGCCAAGCAAAGGTTTTGACCTGAAGGAAAGAGTATGGGCGGCAGACTGCGCTGGAGAATAATGCTCGCTGTTGTGGTTCTGGGACTGGGCATGATATTCGCCCTGCCCACATTTTTGTCCCGGGACAATGTCCTGCAGAGATTTCTGCCTGATAAGCAGGTCAATCTGGGACTGGATCTCAGGGGCGGGATCAGCCTGATTCTGGGCGTGGAGATGGAGACTGCTATTCAGAACGCCCTGGATCAACTAGGGCAAGAATTGCGATCCCAGGCCAGACAGAAAGGGGTGTTGGTACTCAATCCCAGGAGTTTGCCCAATGGCAGTTTGCAATTTTTACTCTTGAATCCTGAGCAGGCTCAAGAACTGGAGGAGATAATCCAAAAAGAATTTGGCAGGCAGTTGCGCCTGGAAAAAGTTCAGGACTTGGAAGAAGGTCGGCAGCGCTATACCCTGGCAGCGCGTTCGGAGTATCTGGAAGAATTAGAGGAGATGACCCTGGATCAAGCTTTGAGAGTCATCCGTTCCAGGATTGACCAATTTGGAGTCACAGAGCCGGATATTCGCAAGATGCAGGATAACCAGATCCAGATCCAGCTGCCTGGCCTGGAAGAAGCGGATCGAGCCGTGGAATTGGTGCAGCAGACTGCCCATCTTGAATTCAAGCTGGTGGACGAGGACACTGACCCTGCCCAGGCAGAAGAGGGCAAAATCCCGCCGGGCAGTGAACTATTGTATATGCAGCAACGGCTTCCGGACGGCAGCTATGCCGAAAGGCCCATAGTGGTGGAGAAAAGGGTGCTGCTCACTGGAGAGCATATTACAGATGCCAACGTGGCTTTTGATACTTATAACCAGCCTTATGTGGCCTTGAGTTTTGACAGACAGGGGGCCAGGCTCTTTGAGCGAGTCACTGGGGAAAACTTGCAAAGGAGGTTGGCCATTGTCCTGGATAATAAGGTCTATTCTGCGCCCAATATCCGGGAGAGGATTAGCGGGGGACGGGCCAGCATCACAGGTCAATTCAGCGTGGAAGAAGCCCATGACCTGGCCATTGTGCTCAGGGCAGGTTCCTTGCCCGCTCCAGTGGAGGTCTTGCAACAGAGCAGCGTAGGTGCTTCCCTGGGCCAGCAATCCATTGAACAGGGAGTACGTTCCATGCTGGTGGGCGGCCTTCTGGTGCTGCTTTTCACCATTGTTTATTATGGCTGGGGAGGAGTCATAGTGGACATCCTTCTGGGGCTGAATGTTGCACTTATTTTGGGAGTATTGGCCGGTTTCGGGGCTACCCTGACTTTGCCCGGGATCGCCGGGATCATACTTTTGATTGGTATTGCTGTGGATGCCAGCGTCTTGATCTTTGAGCGGATTCGAGAAGAAATGCGCAAAGGACTCAGCGCGCGCAAGGCAGTAGATGAGGGTTTTGCCCGGGCCAGCCTGACTATTGTGGATGCCAATGTGACCACTCTCATGGCAGCGCTGATACTCTACCAGTTCGGAACCGGCCCCATCCGGGGCTTTGCAGTGACCTTGTCTGTGGGCACGCTGGCCTCTATGTTCACTGCCATATTTGTCTCCAGGATATTCTTTGATCTTTGGTTAAAGACCAGACAACCAGGCAGTAGTTTGAACTTATAAGATTCAGGAATAGCAAATAATTACATTATCTGACCCCTAGAGAGGGCAACCAAGTCTAAATCGATTATAAGGAAATGTCATGGGCTTGCAGCTAATACCCAGAGAAACCAGCATTGATTTCATGGGCAAAAGAAAAATTGCCCTAACCCTGTCCGGCTTACTTATTCTGGTGGGCTTGCTTTCTATTTTGTTCAAGGGGGGGTTACAACTGGGAATAGACTTTGCCGGGGGAATCAATGTCCAGATCAAGTTTGAAGACAGCATTGAGGTCAGTAGTCTGCAAGCTGCTTTGAATGAACTGGATTTGCCTCAGGTTCGGGCTCAACAGTTTGGCCTGGAAGGTGATCATGAGTATTTGTTGAGGGTCTCAACCCTGGATATGCAGGTCCATGAACTGCGCAACAAGATCAGCCAGGGGTTGGATCAGAAACTGGATACGGATTTCTCTGTGCAAAGAGTGGAAATGGTGGGCCCCAAGGTTGGTGCTGACATGCAAAACAAGGCCCTTCAGGCCCTTTTCTACGCTGTCTTGTTGATCTGTATCTATATTTCAGGCAGGTTCGAGCAGAAATGGTTTTCTGCAGGACTTATGGCTGTTGGCTTGCTGGCCGGGATTTATGTTCTGCAGCTCCTGAATGTACCCATGGTCTACCTGATCCTGGCTGCCTTACTGATCACCCTGGGTCTTTGCTGGCATCTGCGCCTGCACTTTGCCCTGGGGGCACTGATAGCACTCATACACGATGTGTTGATTACAGTGGGTCTGTTTTCCTTATTGAACAAGGAGTTCGATTTATCCATTATAGCAGCTTTGTTGACCATTATAGGCTATTCCCTGAACGATACCATCGTGGTCTTTGACAGGATCCGGGAAAATTTGCAGGGCAAACTGCAGCTGCCCCTTAAAAGACTGATAAATAAGAGCGTAAACCAAACCTTAAGCAGGACTATCTTGACCTCGGGCACCAGCATGATGGTTGTTTTGGCTTTGCTCATACTGGGCGGCGGGGTGATCCATAACTTTGCCCTGGCCTTGTGCACAGGCATACTGGTAGGCACCTACTCCTCAGTGTTTGTAGCCGGTTCTTTGCTTCTGCGCATTGGGCCCAGTCCTGTGCAGGAAAAAGAGCAGGAAGCGGCCCGGACTGCAGAGGTCTAACCCAAGGAGTTTTCTATGCTGACCATCAATGAAAATTACCTTAAGCTGCATGCCTCGTATCTATTCGCGGATATAGCCCGCCGGGTACAAAAATTCCAGGAACAAAATCCTGAACGTGAAGTGATTCGTCTGGGTATTGGGGATGTGACCAGGCCCCTGCCCCAGGCCTGTGTGCAAGCCATGAGTGAAGCAGTGCAGGAGATGGGCCGTGAAGGCGATTTCCGGGGTTATGGCCCTGAACAGGGCTATTTATTCCTGCGGGAAAAGATAGCTGAGCATGATTTTGAACAAAAAGGTGCGCATATTTCCCCAGAGGAGATATTTATCTCTGACGGGGCCAAGTGTGATACAGCTAATTTTCAGGAGCTGTTTTCCAGATCAGTGCAGGTGGCCTTACCTGATCCTGTGTATCCAGTCTATCTGGATACCAATGTTATGGCAGGCCGGAGCGGGGAAATTACAGATGGCCAATTCCAGGGCCTGATCTATCTGGAATGTACGCCGGAAAATGATTTTTTGCCCCAGCTGCCTGCTGAGCAGGTGGATGTGGCTTACCTTTGCTTCCCCAATAATCCCACCGGGGCAGTCATTGACCGTGCCGGCCTGCAGAAATGGGTGGAATATGCCCGGGAAAACAAGGCTCTTATTCTGTATGATGCTGCATATGAAGCTTTTATCCAGGATCAAAACCTGCCCAGGTCCATATATGAGATTCCAGGGGCCAGGGAGGTGGCTGTGGAGTTCAGGAGTTTCTCCAAGACAGCCGGGTTTACTGGTACCAGGTGCGCTTATACTGTAGTGCCCAAGGATTGCAAAGGCTATACAACAAAAGGGCAGGAAGTGCCTTTACATGGGCTGTGGCTGCGCAGGCAAAGTACCAAATTCAACGGGGTATCCTATCCGGTACAGCGGGCTGCAGAGGCTGTTTATACCAGCCAGGGCAAAAAAGAGATCCAGGAACTGATTGGTTATTATCTACAAAATGCAGCCATGATCCTGGAGGCCATGGAGAGCCTGGACTATAAGTGTGTTGGGGGCAAAAATTCTCCTTATATTTGGGTTGATGCCGGCCGGGATTCCTGGGAATTGTTTGACTTGCTGCTAAATAAGGCCGGAGTGGTTACAACTCCAGGACCAGGATTCGGCAATTGCGGTCAAGGTTTTATCCGGATCAGCGCCTTCAATCACCAGGATAAAGTGCAAGAAGCCCTGGAAAGGATCAAGAAAGCACTTTAATATTGAAGAAGTCAGGTGCTTTAGTATGTCAGACTGGTCCAGACTGCTGATTATCCTGGGGGGCTTGCTGCTCGTTCTGGGTCTGGGTCTTCATTTCCTACCCCGCATACCCTGGCTGGGTCGCCTGCCTGGGGATTTTGTCTATGAGAGGCCCGGCCTCAAGGTCTATTTCCCCTGGGTGACCTGCCTTTTGCTGAGCATCCTGATCAGCCTGATCTTGAGCTGGTGGCGCAAATAAAACTAAAAATTACAAATAACTTCCAAACAGCAAGTAGGCTCTATCTTGCTTAGCTGAAAGTAAACTTTGAACCGGAGATATAAGCCCATGCAGAAAATAATGGTCCAGCAGGCCCTGCAGGCAGAAGATCCCATACAGGAAGTTTTGCTCCAGGGCTGGGTGCGCACCAAGCGCGAGGCCAAAGGATTTTGCTTTCTGGAGCTAAATGATGGCTCCTGTCTGCACAACCTGCAGGTCATTGTGGATGACTCCCTGGGCCTGGCAGAAATGATGCGCAGGATAAATACCGGAGCGGCAATAAGCGTTAATGGCGATCTAATGGAGTCACCTGGCAAGGGGCAGAGATGGGAGCTGCAGGCCAGATCATTGCAGCTTCTGGGAGAGGCGGATCCAGAAAAGTATCCCCTGCAGAAGAAGAGGCACTCTGATGAATTTTTGCGCTCAATAGCCCATCTACGGCCAAGGACTAATAAGTATGGGGCTTTGTACCGAATTCGTTCCGAGCTCTGTCTGGCCCTGCATGATGTCTTGCATCAGCAGGGCTTTTTCTACATTCAGACCCCGATTATTACCAGCCTGGACTGCGAAGGGGCTGGAGAGCTCTTCCGGGTGACCACCCTGGATCCGGAAAAAACTGGTGCAGTTGATCTGGAAGAGGACTTTTTCGGCAAAAAAGCCTATCTCACAGTCTCCGGGCAGTTGGCAGCAGAGGTTATGGCCTGTGGCCTGGGCCGGGTTTATACCTTTGGCCCCACTTTCCGGGCTGAAAATTCCAACACACCCAGGCATGCGGCAGAGTTCTGGATGCTGGAGCCAGAAGCTGCATTTTATGACCTGCAGCAGAACATGGATTTGGCCAGGGATCTGGTCAAAGGTGCAGTGCACAGGGTGCGCCAGGAAAGGACACAGGACCTGGAGCTTTTTTCCAGGTTCGTGGATAAGGACCTGAATGCCCTTTTAGACAATGTCCTGGAGCAGGATTTCGTGCGCCTGCCCTACAGCGAAGCGGTCGAGATCCTGCAGAAGGCAGGTAAGAAACAGAAATTCCAGTTTGAGCCTGCTTGGGGCAGTGATCTGCAGACCGAGCATGAGCGCTATTTAGCGGAAAAGCACTTCCAAGCCCCGGTATTTGTCTTTGACTACCCCCGGGAGATCAAACCCTTTTACATGCGCCTGAACCCGGATCAGAACACAGTGGCAGCCATGGATCTGCTCCTGCCCAGGGTGGGGGAGATAATAGGCGGCAGCCAGCGGGAGGAGCGCCTGGATGTCCTGCAGGAAAGGATGCTGCAGATGGGGCTAAAGCCTGAGGAATACCATTGGTATCTGGATCTGCGCAAGTTCGGCACAGTGCCCCATTCAGGTTTCGGCCTGGGCCTGGAGAGGCTTTTGATGTTTATGACCGGGGTGCACAATATCCGGGATGTCCTGCCTTTTCCACGCACACCGCAGCATCTGGATTTTTAAGGCCTAGACCCTGCCTCGCTAAGAGTCACAGGCGCTTGTTGTAGCTGTGCGGACAGAAGAAGCCTACGGTATTCAAGTCGTAAGCAAGCATAGAAGTTGCAGCACTTTGAGCCTCACAACTCTACGCGTCATCAGAATCCTGGAAACGGCTACCAAAGATCCGCTTAAGGAACTCGTTCGAAGCAAGTCTCTACAGCAGGCTTAGCCCCCAGTGGGGCTTATTTTTTGGACTCCAGCACTAGATAACCAAGTTGCAGGGCATTAATGTCCATCTCATTGCAGACCCTGGCACAGGTGCCGCATCTGATGCAGATATCGCAACGCAGGCAGCGTTTGGCTTCCTGCCTGGCCTGTTCTTCGCTGAGCCCCAGTTCCACCTGCTGGAATGTAATCCGTCTCCTGTCAGTGTTCAGAAGGGGCATGCGGGGCCTGTCCAAGTCCATCTTCAGATTGGCCTGGATCTGCAAAGGCTCTAAATAGCTGGCCCGCACAGCGCATATTGTCTGCTCCATGGCCTTGGCCCTTTATTGCTTTGCTTGTGCCTGGTCCAGCCCTGAGAGAGCAGGGCTAAGAATTTTATCTCTCCTGGGCCTTGGCCCGGGCATACCTTTGTCTTCTGATCTGGGGCATTTCCTCTGGCTGGCCAAATCGGATTTCCGGTACTCTTAGTATTTGGCTGATGCTCAGGCCGGATTTAGCCCACAGCTCTGATTTGGACAAATGTGTCATGGAGTGCCGGGCTGCCTCCCACAGGGTCTGTAATATTTTCCTGCAGCATGGCATCAGAGAGGCCTTTGTTGAAGGAGCGTCTGGCCAAGGGGGATTCGTGTCCGAATCCGTGCAGCAGGAATACTGCCTCAGGATGGATAAAGTCCGTGACCTTGGCCTTGAGCATGCCAAAGCCTCGAGAGGAGGAGATCTCCACCATGTCTCCGCTCTTGATCCCCAGCTTTGCTGCCTTGGCGCTGTTGATCCAGGCCTCATTCTCAGGCACCAGCTGGCTCAAGTAGGGGTTGTTCTGGGTGGAGATGTGGGTATGGTGGGCGCAGCGGCCCACTATAAGCCGGAACTGGTTGGCTTCTTGGGGGGAGTCTGGGCTCTGGTAAGCAGGAAAGGATTCAAAGCCTGCATCCTCCAGCAGGGAGGAGACCAGCTCGATCTTGCCTGAGGGGGTCTTGAACTTAAGTCCATTTTGACGGTCCCAGAAGATCTTCTGGTCTGTGTAGGAGACAAAGCCCTTGGCCTGGAAGTCCTGCAGGCTGTATCCTGTGGGTTCCAGCTGCCGGTGTACCAGGTCCTGCATGCTCTCATAGGGGAAGTATCTGCCTATGCCAAGTCGATCTGCCAGCCCCTTGAGGATCATGGGCCCAGGCCAGGTGTCGAACCTGGGAGGTACGCACTGCTGGCGCAGGAACATCTGGGGCTTGTGACCGTTTAGCTGCTGCACGCAATCCATACGCTCCAAGTAAGTGGACTCTGGCAGGATCACATCGGAATAATTGGCGATATCACTGTGGTTGATATCAAAGGTGATGATCATATCCAGCTGGTCTAGGGCCTGTTTGGTGGTCTTGGTGTCCGGAATGGACATCCCTGGCAAAGTCCTCTATTTCCCTAGCCCGGATTCCAGTCTCTTTCTCCGCCCACTGGGGTGTGTAAGGCTGGATGAACTCTTGCAGCTTGGAGAGGCCAGTGACCCAGCGCTGTACAAATT